>NZ_DBHHPX010000021.1:0-48633 GCF_057241865.1 Tractidigestivibacter sp. | reverse complement strand
ACCCGGTCACAAGGGCTGATGGTGCTACCTAGAAACCCCGGAAGTTGTGTCTAGTCGCAGGCCCTCTCGATGCGCTTGCGCAGTTCGTCGATGCCAAGACCGGTTTGCGCAGAGGTGAGTAGCATCTGCTTGCGCGGTACCTCGAGCTGGCGAGAAAGGAGCTCCACCTGGCGTGCCTGCTTAGGGCGGCTGAGCTTGTCGGCCTTGGTGAGCGCGACTACGAAGGGCAGCTCGTTTTCATGGAGGAACCCGAGCATGTCCTGGTCGAGCCTCTGAGCCTCTAGGCGCACGTCGACCAGGGCAATGACCAGGTTAAAGCTGCGCTCTTGCGCGAAGTAGCCCGAGATGAGGTTGGCCCAGCGCTGGCGCTCGGACATCGAGACGCGTGCGTAGCCGTAACCGGGCAGGTCGACAAAACTGATGCCGTCGGCCTCGAAGAAGTTCACGTTGGCGGTCTTGCCCGGCTGAGACGAGACCTTGGCCAGGGCCTTTCTCCCCAGCAGCCTGTTGAGCAGTGACGACTTGCCCACGTTGGAGCGGCCGACAAAGGCAACCTCCGGCGTGGTGGGCGCAGGGAGGCCGTTGACCGTTCCGTACGAGGCGATGAAGCGAGCGTTCTGGAGGTTGAGCGCCATGGTTGGAGTCCCCTTTTAACGATTTCCTAGGGCGTCATTCTACCCGAATGAGACAAGGGAACTGTCCCTCTGTCTCACGGAGTAGAATGACGCTATGAGTGGAGCCGGCGAGAAGGACGGAGACAAGCGTGGACCCCAAGGACCAAAAGCCTGACGAGCCGCCCAAGCACTCCCTTCTCGTCACGCTCCTTCTCGCCGCGGCAATCGCGCTGCTTGCGGGGCTTCTCGCCTGGGGTGTTCCGGTGCTGCTCAGGATGGGAGGGCACGAGGAGGAGCAGCAGCAGGGTGCATTGACCGTCCAGGAGGACGTGCCCGAGGGCCCCAGCGAACAGGTTCCCGAGCCGTAGTTTTTCGCTGAAAGCCCACCGGCCCCGTCGCTCGTGCTGCGCACCCTTCATCATGGACTCGTTCGTAAGCACGCGCGCCCGCACATGCGGTGGCCCGCGCACAAAGGGGGAAACGTGGATCTTCTCGAGCTTCTCAAGGCAGCAGCCTATGGCATGGTCGAAGGCATCACCGAGTGGCTGCCCGTCTCGTCGACGGGACACATGCTCCTTCTCGAGCAGTTCATGCCGCTCAACGTCTCTAAGGACTTCTGGGACATGTTCCTTGTGGTGATCCAGCTTGGCGCCATCATCGCCGTGCTTGTCGCCTTCTTCCACGAGCTCAACCCGTTCTCGGGTGCCAAGTCTGCGGGCGAGCGCCGCTCCACCTGGACGCTCTGGGGCAAGACCATCGTTGCCTGCATCCCCGCCGCGGTGGTGGGGCTGCCGCTTGACAACTGGATCGAGGACCACCTGGGAAGCCCGTTTGTGATTGCCGCCGCGCTTATCGTCTACGGCATCGTGTTCATCGTGATCGAGTCCATGCGCGAGCGTCGCGCCCGATGCCTCATGGCCATGCCCGTCACGGCTCCAGCTACGGCCGCAGGCCCCTATCGCCCGCGTCACTTCTCGTCTGCCGCACCCCAGCAGAAGCTCACGGTCTCGCAGGCAGCAGACGCAGACGTCCGCATCCATGACCTCGCCGACCTCGACTGGAGGACGGCACTGGGCATCGGCCTTTTCCAGGTGCTCTCGATTGTCCCGGGCACGTCTCGCTCCGGATCCACCATCATTGGCGGTCTCATCTTGGGCTGCTCGCGCACTGTGGTTGCGCAGTTTACGTTCTACCTGGCGATTCCCGTGATGGTGGGGGCCTCGGGCCTGCGCCTTGTGAAGTACTTCCTCAAGGGCAACACCTTCACCACCCCCGAGGCGGCCATCCTGCTCACGGGCTGCATCGTGGCCTTCCTCGTATCGCTTGCGGCCATCCGCTTCCTCATGGGCTTCGTGAAGAAGCACGACTTCAAGCCCTTCGGCTGGTACCGCATTGCGCTGGGCGCCGTTGTCATCGCATACTTCGCATTGGTCGCGGCGTAGGTACCGGCGGCACCGTTCACCCGCTACGACGCCATCTTCGTGAGTGCGTAGAGCTTCCCCGCAGACGCATTTGCCAGCGTGTCTGCGTCCCAGGTCTTTGCCGTCACGGCGCTTGAGGTTGGGTCGTGTACGGTGTAGGTGCCGTCGGAGCCCTTCTCGACCACAAGGATCCAGTGGTCGTAGGCTGTGAGCGAGTTCGCCTTGACCTCCATGGCCAGTACGGTCCCCGATGCGAGCACTGCCGAGATGTTCTCGGCTGAGGTGTCGTAGGCGTGGTAGACCACGCCGAGCGAGTTGGACTCGGTCGTGAAGAAGTCCCCGCTCAGGTACGAGTCACCCGTAGCCAGGCTGTCCTTCTCGGCCAGAGCCGCTATCGTTGCAGGGGTGTTGTCAGTCGAGCCGGTAAGGCCGATGACCGCCATCGCCATCACAGTGGGGCCAGAGCCCGTGATTGCGAGCGCACTGCCTGCGTAGTCAACCGCGCCCCAACGGGAGTCCCAGTCGTAGAGCTGCGGATAGCTCCCAATGGAGGCATCCTCATCGTATGCCTGCGCGGTCTTGTCGGAGTCAAGGTAGCCCGCGACGAGAGATGCCGCATCGGGCTCGTCGAGGGCCAGCTCAACCAGGCGCTCGTCTCCGTACCGGTCGGCGTTGGCTGCAATCTGCGCAATCTGGTCATTTTGGTCGAGGCGCGCGGTGAGCTCCTGCGAGAGCGTGTCCGAGATCCCGCTTGCCACGCGGGGCTTCTCCGCTTCGGCCTCCGGCTGCCTCTGGGCGGCGCTGTTGGCAACGCAACTGGAAATGGCGAAGATGAAGAGCACTATAGCGACAACGCCCAGCACCAGGGCGAGCACCATGCGCGCATCAAGGCCCATGACGCGCCACCGCCCGGCACTCCCAAAACCAATGCTGCGGCTTCTCAGCTCATAGTCCCGCTGGCGGCTGCGTCCCTGTGACCCATAGCTCAGCGACGACTGCCGGCGCGGGCGTAATCCAGCACCCCGTCCACGTTCGCCATGCGAGCTGTGTCCTCGGCGAGGCGCGCTGTTGCCGCTTCCGTGGGAGCGACTGCCGTGGCTGCCGCGCGACACACTCGTGCCTCGCTGGGGTCTCTGAGACCTGTCGTCGGAGTACTCCATCGTTCCTCCTCGCGTGGGTACATGGGCGTCCCAAGGCTCGATGCAGCTTTGCGAATGGCGCGCTATTGGGCTTGCCATACAAAGTGCCACCTCACATGCCTTATAGCACTATAAGGCAGTGTTGCTTTCTCGTCGTGCGAGAGTTGTGCAGACGGTGCCGGCGCATGCCTACGGGCCCATAAGTGGCATGAGCAGACAAATCCCGACAGCCAATCGCACTAACTCGCCGGTATGTTGCTTGCGTGACCCGGTACGGGCATGTGGATATGGCGCAAATTTGATACGTATAATCCGAAGAAAGTATTCATCGTTGTTTGGTGGCCGTGCCATTCGGGCAGGGCCACAGGTTGAGAGGCATCACGTGGCAAAGCAGAGAAACAATCGCCAGGAAGCCATCAGGCAGATTATCCGAGACAAGGCAATCCGCACCCAGCGCGCACTGGTGAAGGAGCTTCAAGACATGGGCTTCTCGTGCACGCAAGCCACGGTCTCAAGAGATATTACCGAGATGGGCCTGCGCAAGCTCCCCGAAGGCATCTACGTGCTCTCTGAGGACCTGCACCTGCAGCGTATGCTCTCGGAGTTCGTGATAGACGTGCTGCGTGCTGAGAACCTCGTGGTGATTAAGTGCCAGCCCGGTACCGCCTCCGGTATCGCTGCGGCCATTGACGGCGCGGCACTCTCACATGCACTGGGCTCTGTGGCTGGTAACGATACGGTGCTTGTGGTTGCGATTGACGGTCAGCATGCGGCCGCCCTGCAGTCCCTCGTGAAGAAGCTCGGCAGCTCGAAGTAGAGACAAGGGAGAGGCAAGGGGACAGCCCCCTTGCCTCTTGTCTCATTTTTACTGGCCTGTGGTCCCTGTGCCGCCGGTACCGCCACCGGTGTTGTCATCGCCGGTACCGCCACCGGTGTTCTCGCCATTACCACTGCCGCCGTTTTCGCCGGTGCCGCCGCCGTTCCCGCTGTTCTCACCGGTCCCGCCGGTACCGCCGCCGGAACCGTTCCCGCCAGTGCCAGCGCCGGTGTCGTCGCTGCTGTTTTCGGTCGTGGAGCCGTTCGTCTCTGTTGTGGTGGCGTTTGTGGTCGTCTTTCTGGTTGTCGTAGTCGTGGTTGTGGTGTTGTCGCTCACGGTGCTGTGCGGGGTCGAGTTCGAGTTCGTGGATGTAGAGGTACCCACAAACGTCCACGAGCTGTTGCTCTTGTAGGTTGCGGTCTCCGTGGAGACGGGGAACTCCTCGCGTGCGACACCCGACAGCGCAGCGTTCATGTAGTTGGTCCAGATGGGCTGGGCTGTGGTGGGCGTCGTTGCAAGCGCGCCCCTATAGTACGCGGCCCGGTTGTTGTCGCGGTTGCCCACCCATACCGTGGTGGTGAGCTGGGGGGTGAAGCCGCAGAACCAGAGGTTGTCAGCCTTATCCGAGGTACCGGTCTTGCCGCCTACGGGCTGGTTGGCGGTGAAGTACCTGTGCACGTAGTTCGTCGTGTAGCCTGCGTCCACGACGCCCTCGAGGACCTCGCGCGCATCCTGGGCAACGCCCTCGTCGATTACCTGCTGGGGGTCATCCTCGTGCTCGTACACGATGTTGCCATTGCGATCCTCGATCTTGGTGATTGCGATGGCGTCGCGATGCACGCCGTTGGTAGCAAAGACGGTGTAGGCCTCGCACATCTCGAGCGGCGTAACACCCGAGGAGCCAAGGACCAGCGAGGGGACGGACTGCAGGTCCGAGTCGATGCCCATGAGGTGGGCAGTCTGGATGAGCTTGTCGACGCCAACCGCCATGACCACCTGCGCGTAGCCCGTGTTCGAGGAGAGCTCGGTCGCGCGGGCGAGGGTCACATAGCCGTACTGCGCGTTCTCGTAGTTGTGAGGTGTCCAGGTGGAGGTGATCTGCATGGGGGAGTTGCAGTTGAGGATAACGGTGGGGCTCATGCCGTCAATCATCGCCGCCATGAGCATGAACGGCTTGAAGCTGGAGCCTGCCTGACGCTGGCTGGTTGCGAGGTTGATGGAGCTCTGGCCTTGGCTTTCGTCATAGCCGTAGTTGGTGCCGCCCACCATGGCAACAATGTGGCCGTTGGTATTGTCGATAGACACCAGTGCTGCGGAGAGCTGGTCGTTTCCGGACATGGAGACGAGATCGTCTACCGCCTCCTCAGCGGCCTCTTGCTTCGCGGGGTCGAGCGTCGTGTAGACCCTCAGACCGCCTTTGAGGATGGTGTCGTTGTCAAAGTCGTTCTGGAGAAGCGACTTCACGTAGTCGGTGAAGTAGGGGTAGGAGCCAGAAGTCTCATCCTGCAAGGAGCCGGGGTTCAAGATGAGCTCCTCCTGCGTGGCCGCGTCGTACTCCTCCTGCGTGATGTCACCCTGTGCAAGCATGTTGCCCAAAACCTTGTTGCGGCGCTCGACGCAGGCGTCAGGATTCACGAATGGGTCGTAGTAGGAGGGTGAGTTGGGGATGCCCACAAGCGTTGCCGCCTCTGCCAGCGTAAGCTCGCTCGCGTGCTTGTTGAAGTAGGTGACGCTTGCCGCCTCAATGCCATAGGCGCCCTCGCCATAATAGATGGTGTTGAGGTACATGTTGAGGATCTGGTCTTTGGAGTAGGTCTTCTCCATCTGGATGGCGATGTAGGCCTCGCGCACCTTGCGCTTGAGCGTCTGGTCGAACTGCTCGGACGAGAGGACCGTGTTTCTCACGAGCTGCTGCGTGATGGTGGAAGCGCCCTCGGAACGGCCGCTGAGCTGGCTCACGATGGCGCGCAGGATGCCCTGGGGGTCGACGCCGTTGTGCTGGTAGAAGCGCTCGTCCTCGACGTCGACCGTGCCCTTTTTCACGTAGTCGGAAATCTCGTCGAGTGTGATAGAGCGACGGTTCTGGAGGTAGTACTGCGCAATCTCTGTGCCGTCCGCGGCATAGACAATCGTGGGCTCGGCAACGAGGTATGCGTCTGCCGACTCGTAGTCCGGCAGGTCCTGCAGCCACGAGTCGACGATCGTGCCCAGCGAGAGAGCGAGCGCCAAAGCGAAGAGCGCTATGAAACCAAAAACGCCGGCGATGCCAAAACCGACGGCGTGCGTGCTTGAATGCTTTCGAGCCCTGCGGGTCCTGATGCCCATGGAACCTCCTTGTGTGGACACAATCGTACTCATTATAGGGAAAGTAGAGAAAGGGGCTCGTGGGCTTGTGTCTGTTCTGAGGGGACGTGGGTTAAGCCAATCATCAATCTACCCGAACCATTATCAAGCATGGAGCTGGAACTATGGGGTACTTGCTCGAAAGCGTCTAATTGCTTCTGGGGAATTGAAATGGGTTTAGAATATTCGCGTTCTGGCGCTTTTCAGCGCTGTTTGCCGCTTGCTTCGCCATAGCCCTCGTACGCCACGTTAGCTTGGCTTGCAAGGGATTGCGTTTGACGTTCTCGTGGCGGTGCAGAACGAGAAGTCCCGGCAAAGGGAAATTGTTTGGCTATTAGGACGTCTGGAAGTCCCGGATACCAGAGAGTAGGCTTCGATGATCAACTTTAACATTCCGCCAGTTGTGGGAAACGAGATGGGGTATGTTCGCCAGGCAGTGGAGGACAACCGTAAGATTAGTGGTGACGGTCCTTTCACCAAGAAGTGTGAGCAGTGGATGTGTGACCGCTTCTCGACTCCAAAGGTTCTCCTTACCACGAGCGGAACATCTGCGCTGGAGATGGCGGCATGGCTCTGCGACATTAAGCCCGGAGACGAGGTCATTCTCCCCAGTTTCACGTTCTCAAGCACGGCTACCTCATTTGTGCTGGCCGGCGCCAAGCTCGTGTTTGTCGACGTGCGTCCCGACACGATGAACATCGACGAGTCCAAGATCGAGGCCGCCATTACCGATAAGACCAAGGCCATTGTTGCCGTCCACTACGCTGGCGTAGCCTGCGAGATGGACACCATCATGGACATTGCCCAGCGCTATGGCCTAAGGGTCGTGGAGGATGCTGCGCAGGGTGTCATGAGCACGTACCATGGCAAGGCACTTGGTTCCATTGGTGACCTTGGGTGCTTCTCGTTCCACGAGACTAAGAACTACTCTATGGGCGAGGGTGGTGCCATCCTCATCAATGACCCTCAGCTGTTCGAGCGGGCCGAGATTATACGCGAGAAGGGCACGAATCGCTCTCGCTTCCTCCGCGGACAGGTGGACAAGTACACGTGGGTCGACTGGGGCTCGAGCTACCTGCCTTCCGACATCAACGCTGCGTACCTCTGGGGACAGCTCCAGTGTGCAGACGAGATCAACGAGAACCGCCTTGCCAGCTGGGATGCATATAAGCGTGCGCTCCAGCCCCTTGCTGACGTGGGCGTCCTGGGGATTCCAACCAGCCCTGAGGGCTGCAAGCACAATGCTCACATGTTCTATGTCAAGGCAGCGGACCTCGGGGAGCGTACCGCCCTCATCACATTTCTTAAGGAGCGTGGCGTTCAGTCTACATTCCACTATGTGCCGCTACACAGTTCGCCAGCTGGCCTCCGCTTTGGGCGCTTCTCTGGTGAGGATGTCTATACCACGCGCGAGAGCAACCGCCTCGCAAGGCTTCCTATGTACTATGGGCTGAAGCCTTGTGACCTCAACACCGTCGTGGAGGCGATTCACGCCTTCTATGCGGGCAGATACTAGGGGGATTCGTGTCTGAGAAGTCTGAGAAGAATGCTGGAAAGGTAACGAGGACCCTCGTCGCCCTTCATGGGGTCCTGCTCGTTCTGTCTCTCTCTGGTGTATGTTCCAAGCTCGCTTCACGCCAACCGTTCATGTCCCTCGCTTTCATCTTGCTCTATGGGGCGGTCCTGGTTATCCTGGCGTTCTACGCGCTCGTTTGGCAGCAGGTCATAAAGCGGCTCCCCCTTACCTTCGCCTATGCTAACCGTGCAATTACGGTTGTGTGGGGCATAGTCTGGGGCTACCTCTTCTTTGGCGAGAGCGTCAATCCGGTCATGCTGGTGGGTGCCGTGATTATCATCTGTGGCATCGTCCTCTATGCAACGGATGGCAGCGCCGATTCCGAGAAGGGCGGCAATGCCAATGAGTGAGCTAGTCGTTTATTCTCTGGTCTATCTCTTTGGTACCTTCATCAGCGCGCTTGCACAGGTGTTGCTCAAGAAGTCTGCCATGAAGACGTATGACTCTCCCATAAAGGAATATCTCAACCCCCTTGTTGTTACGGGGTATGCCATCTTTTTCGCAGCGACGCTATGCACGCTGCTTGCGTATAAGGTCGTGCCACTCTCGATGGGACCGGTCCTTGAGGCTACGAGCTATGTATACGTCACGATCTTTGGGGTCGCCATTTTCCATGAGCGTGTTTCCAAACGCAAGTTCCTAGCGCTTGCGCTCATCATAGGTGGCATTGTCATTTATTCGTTCGGTGTGTAGGAAAGGGGCTCTCCTGCTTGTGGGAGAGCCCCTGCTTGCCTATCCGTTGCTGATTGCAGTCTGGTCTTCGTGCCGCCTCTTTCGGTTGCGCACGCGAAGCCCAATCCAGCATCCGGCAAGGGCACATCCCGACATTCCAGCGCACCAAAGGCCAATGGTGCGCTCGCTATCATGGTATTCAAAGCGAACCGTGTGAGATCCCGCTGGTACACGTACCCCCAGGAAACCGAGATTAGCGACAATCGCTGGCTGCTCCTCGCCGTCGACATATGCATGCCAGGATTGCTCCCAGCTGAACGGTACAACCACATAGCCATCTGAATCCAAATCGATGGTTCCTTCGATGTGGTCGTTCCCATAGCTCGTAACAGTGGGATTCGATGACATGCGTGCCTCGTATCCCTGCTTGTAAAAATCAAAGTAGCTCTCTGAAGTGCTTGAAACATTGATGTTGGTAACCGTTGCGTCTTGCGTGTTGTTGACATCAGAGATGGTGACGCAGGCGTATTCGTAACCCTTGTCGGCCACGACAATGCGGATGTGCTCGTTGCCTGCCGCCGTCCGATAGCGGGCTTGAGACACGGGTGTGGCATCGCCTGCGTTCTGGTAGAGGGGAATGTTTATATAGAGATTGCCACTCTCCGTGGACGTCGCAGAAAGGTCCATGTCAAACACCAGGTACTCCTGACGCCCCTCAGTCGGAAGGCCCATGTTGATGACTCCACCAGGCTTGAGCGTCTCTGCAGTGGACGAGAGCTGCGTGCACTCTGAGTTCAAGACAGACTCGTAGGTGGCCGAGGTGACGTTGTCATCTTGGGCAATGCTGTCTGGCAGGATGACATTCGCGAGCATTGCGGCAGGCCTGTCCTCCCTGTCGATGCTCAGGAAGTCGGATCGGGACATGGCCTCAGATGACGTGTAGCCATACAGCATTGGGAGGGCGTACTCGTTTTTATAGAGATACCAGTCGCCCTGGTCGGAAATCTGGCCGTATCCGTATGGTACGGCAGGAGCAATGCCGTCATGATTGTTGGGTATGGCGAGATAGCCGACACCGAGAAGGTCATTGAGTACGTTGCTACGGACGCCATACGCGTAGCGCGAGTAGCCAGATTGCTCAACGTAGTCGTTGCCCATGCTGGCGAGAAAATCGGTGGTCTGGCTGTTAATTCCGGCTCCGCCTATGTACATCTTGGTGGATAGGTACGAGCCTGCCATTGAGGAAGTAAGCAGGCCTCCCTGGTCGTCGATGCGCTGCTCCCCAACGGTAACCCCGGCATCCTCCAAGGCCTGGGCGGAGGTGTTGGAAAACGAGTTATAAAAGTCCTCCGGAGTGATGGTGGGCACGTTGTTGACAACCCGATATCCAGCAAAGACAAGCTCGAGTGGGACGACAATCACGAGAAGCGAAACCCATGCGCTGCGGCCAGTGCGCCTGGGCACGAGAAGAATGACGGCGTAGACGATGAGAAGTGCCCCCGCAAGCGCAATCGGCCTTTTTGCAACATGGTCTGGGTACAGGATAGCCGTACTCGTTGCGAGGAGAGCAAGGGCCACGCCGAAAACAGCGATAAGGGTCTTCGTGTTAGCGCGCTCCCAGAGATTCTCTAGCCCAAGAGTCCCCAGATACATGATGACCAATACGACAAAGAACGATGACATCCTGAAATCGTCATTGCCTACCGCAAAGCCGTTCATGAGATATCGAAGGCCAGGGAACAGACAGTAGAGGAGGGCGAAGAGCGCAGGCACAAGGAGCCAAATGCGCTGCCGTCGGTCTTTGCCCATAAGGCTTAGCGGGGTCGCAACTATCGTCAGCAGGCCGCAGTAGTAGTAAGGGGCATTGAGTGGGCTGGTCGGACCCACGTACTTGGCTAGATAGCCAAGCCCTCCCGTCGTGAAGGTGTTGACAAGTTCCGTAGCAACGGTGGTGCCATCCGAAAGGGAAAGTAGCTGGAGGAGAGACATGCCAGAGGAGCCTGTGCTCCCGGTGATGTTGGAGCCCACTCGCGAGCTTGTCGCGTACACGCGAACAATGGGGAGCAAAAGCGGCAAGGCGAGCATCACGCCAGCGATATACAGACCAACCAGCTGGAGTACGGCAACATGGATGGGACGATTGTGATGGGGCGTGCCACCCTCGTAGCCAAACCTGCAGAGAGCATAAGCAAACAGCACCGCGCTGTAGAGAATAAGTCCGTAGAGGTTAAGAATGGAGAGCATGAGCGCGAGAGCGAGGGGAAACGTGATGAACTTATGCTGGTCATGGAAGAATCTTTCAAATGCCCAGAGGAGCATCACGGCAAAGGTGACCTCCATCGTATATGCCGTCCAGGCCGAGATGGCAAGCATCCTGCCACAGAACGCACACCCCAGGCTGATGACAAAGCGGGTCCTCCACCTTGCGTCAAGCCAGCCTGTGTACAGGTAGCAGAAGATGCCGGCTAGAACTATTTTTGCAATCTGGCACCACAGCATGCCCCAAAGGACTCCCTCGAATCCAAAGAGTGAGACGACATACTCGGCGTTCCAAGACTCCAGCGTCACCGTTCCTAGGTACTGGGATGGGTTCCAGGTTGAGAATATCCCATGCGAGAAGCGATAGGCAGCGTTCAGGAAGAACGGAACACTCTGCGCGTAGGAGTCCGCGCCAACTTCCACATAGACAAGCGCGCGCTTGCCACAGATGAAGTCGAAGTACGTAAGGCAGGTCATGAGAAGCAGCACCACAAGGAAGACGAGGAAGCCCCTTCGCTTGTGACCGTCCTCATCCATAGAGTCGATTGCGGCAGAGAGCTTGTCGAGCATTGGCTTTCTCCGATTCCGACGATGTGAAGCTGACATGGCATATTGCTCATCACGATTGCGCGTGCGGCTCAATACGAGCTTGCCCACAACTAGCCATGATAAGGAAGTACGCATTGAGGTGCAGGCTGAGCGTAGCGCATTTTGATTGTGCGCTAGAATTCTACCTTTAGGGGCCCTCTTGGGGGCATCGCCTGAGAGGGAGGAAGCAAAGTCGTGTCTTTGGTAGACGTCTCTATAGTAATTCCCGTCTACGGGTGTCGTGCCGCTCTGCCAGAGCTGCATCGGCGCCTTGTGACAACCCTGGAGGGGATGGGCAAGACCTTCGAGATTGTGCTCGTGGATGATTGCTGCCCACAGAACTCGTGGGAGGAAATCAAGAAGATTTGCGCGACGGACAGGCGGGTCGTAGGGATTCACTTCTCGAGAAACTTTGGGCAGATTCGGGCAATCACCTGTGGGCTTGATCATGCGCGGGGTGAGTGGGCTGTGGTAATGGACTGTGATCTCCAGGATCGTCCGGAAGCCATCCCGCAGCTCTGGGACAAGGCCCACGAGGGCTACGATGCCGTGTTCGTACGACGCGTCAACAGGAAGGACAAGGAGTCCACCAAGTTCCTTTCGCGATCCTTCTACAAGGTGTACGAGCACTTCACCGATGGCTCTTATGACAACACAATCTCCAACTTCAGCATTGCCTCGCGACAGGTTGTGAACCAATACTGCCGCATGAGGGAACACAACCGGGGCTATACGACATTCATCAAGTGGCTGGGCTTCAACCAGGCTGCCATTGACGTTGAGGGTGATGAACGCTTTGAGGGCGAGTCCTCCTACACCATGCGCAAGAAGCTGCGGATGGCGTTTGAGCTCATCACATCGCAGTCTACAAAGCCGCTCAAGCTGGCGGTCAACGTTGGATTCACGGTGTTCTTTATCTCGCTCGTTTACCTGATTTTCCTACTTATCTACCATGCGGTAGTGCCTGATGTGGCAGTTGGCTGGACCAGTACCATTGGTGCCATTTTCCTCATGGGCGGGTTGAACATTGGCGTTGTTGGCATCGTTGGCCTGTATGTAGGAAACATCTTCGACGAAACCAAAAACAGGCCGCTGTACGTCGTGAAAACCATCCTCAACAGCAGCGAAGGAGACGATGGGAAATGATCTTGGTCATCGGTGGCACGAGCTTTATTGGCATGTACACGATTGACGAGCTTGTCCGCCATGGCAAGAAGGTCCTTGCGACTGGCAGGAACCGCAAGCTCGAGCCCATGGTTCGCTCGCTGGGAGCGGACTATGTCGAGCTTGACATTACGAACGAGGGCGATTTCTCCAAGCTCCCCACGACCGACATTGAGGGCGTGATCTTGCTTGCGGCCCTGCTTCCTGCCAATGCCAAAGCGGACCTTGTGGATAACGAGAATGCCGCGGATTACTTTCAGGTCAACTGCATCGGCACGGTCAACGTCCTAGAGTACTGCCGCAAGAATGGTATCAAGAGGGTTATCTCGTGCTGCAGCTACGGGGATACGTCGAACTCTTGGGGCAAGGGATATGCCATCACTGAAGACGAGCCTCGCGGCTTCAAGTTTACGGGCGACCACGCCATGTATGTGATTAGCAAGAACGCAGCCAACGACACTATCGAGTACTACAACCAGCAGCACGGCATGCAGGGCGCTAGTTTCCGTTTCCCGCCGGTCTATGGTGTTGGCCCTCACGGGACGATTATGGTGAACGGCAAGCCCTACAAGTCTGGCATTCAGACCTTCATCGAGAACGCTGAGCAGGGCAAGGACATCGAACTCTGGGGAGATCCTCACATCAAGCGCGACATCATCTACGTGAAGGACGTTGCCCGTGCGTTCAGGCTGGCCTTGGCAAGTGATGAGACCTATGGGCTCTACAACATGACGAGCTCGACGCAGCTTGATCTTGAGGATCAGGCGCAGGCCGTTATCGAGGTATTTGGCAAGGGCAAGGGTTCCAGGATCGTCTATCGTCCCGATAAGCCAAACAACACCCCGTCCTTTCTCTACAGCATGGAGAAGGCAAAGCACGACTTTGGGTTTGTCCCCAAGTACACGGACTACAAGACCATGATGCTCGACTACAAGAAGGAGCTCGAGAGTGGTCGCTGGGAAGTGCTGGTCTCGGCAGACGATTAGGTCGCAAGCGCTTCTTGGGTGCATTGGGCAGCCGGGTTGAGAGAGCGAAGGTGTGTTATGAGTCACAAATCTTCCGTAAGGATTATCGCCATGCTGGCGCTGCTCGTTGTGGCAGTGGCGTGGCCCGGCAGGGCGTATGGCTCGACTCAGCCTGGGGTCGCTGACCCCTATACGCCCTCCTCTCGCTCGGTAGTCATTGCTGTCGATGCTGGCCACGGTTCTGTCCTGGGCGATTATGGTGCTTCAGGTAACGGTCTAAAGGAATCAGAGCTAACCTCCACAATTGCTGATGCGATGAGGGAGCGTCTCTTGCAGTATGGGGATGTGAGCGTAGTGATGACTCGTCCCTCATGGGGGGCATACCCTAACCAGACGCTTGATTTGATGGGAAGAACCGAGACTGCTAAAAATGCCGGCGCAGACCTGTTTGTGAGCGTGCACATCAATGCGGGTGGCGGGACTGGAGCCGAGGTTTACGTACCAAATGCGAGTTCGTATAACTACAACTGCCGAACGGTTGGGTTGGCCGTAGGCCAGCGGGCGCTCAGCGGACTGGTTTCCCTGGGATTTAATAGCAGGGGCATAAAGACGGGGTCACTGTCGTCGACATATCCTGATGGCAGTGCGCAGGACTATCTATCCGTAATCCGAAACTCAAGGCTCCGGGGCATTCCCGCGATCTTGGCAGAATGTGGCTTTATCGATACCTACTCCGATGCCAGCAAACTGTCTAGCACGAGCAAACTCATGACAATTGGGAGCACCGAGGCAGACGAGATAGCTGCGTACTACGGGCTCTCAATTGGTCCCAATGTGCCACATTTGTACGTAACCTCTATGTCCAACGGTGAGATGGACATAGCCTGGGCATCCACGAACGCAGAGAAATACGCAGTCTATATTCGAGAGGACGATGCGGATTCCTGGAAGGCGTATACGGAGGACTACACCAGCACTTCCATTCGACTTGCGTCCATGCCTGATGGGAGTCCCCTCCAGAACGGCAAGACGTACCAGGTTCTTGTGCAGGCGTATCGTGGGGGCTCTTGGTCATCAATAGACGCTGGGGCTCGGTGGATTACCCTTGTTCCCTCCCCGGCCAACGTCGCCGCCGCCACCGGCGACGGCGAGGTCACGCTCTCCTGGGACGCCGTCGAGGGCGCCGACGCGTACGCGGTCGCCGAGCTCGTCGGCGGGTCGTGGAGGACCTACACCCTCGACTGCGCGTCGACCTCCTACGTGGTCTCCGACCTCGCCAACGGCGTGAGCCACTCGTTCCTCGTCCAGGCCCGCGTCGGCGGGCGCTGGTCGCAGGTGTCCGCCGCCCTGTGCGCCTCCGCGACGCCGTCCGGCACCACGAGGCCCTCCGCGTCGGCGGTCGCGGGCGACGGCGAGGTCACGCTCTCCTGGGCCCGCGTGCCCGGCGCCGAGAGGTACGCCGTGGCCGTCATGGAGGGCGGCGGCTGGCGCACCTACACCTACGACTGCGCCGGCGAGTCCTACGTGGCCGGCGGCCTCGAGAACGGGACCCGCTACACCTTCCTCGTGCAGGCCTACGTGGCCGGCGCCTGGTCCAGCTTCGGCGCGGACGACTACGTGCTGGCCACGCCCTCCGCCTCCACGTCCCCGGCCAACGTCACCGCCGCCGCCACCGGCGACGGCGAGGTCACGCTCTCCTGGGACGCCGTCGAGGGCGCCGACGCGTACGCGGTCGCCGAGCTCGTCGGCGGGTCGTGGAGGACCTACACCCTCGACTGCGCGTCGACCTCCTACGTGGTCTCCGACCTCGCCAACGGCGTGAGCCACTCGTTCCTCGTCCAGGCCCGCGTCGGCGGGCGCTGGTCGCAGGTGTCCGCCGCCCTGTGCGCCTCCGCGACGCCGTCCGGCACCACGAGGCCCTCCGCGTCGGCGGTCGCGGGCGACGGCGAGGTCACGCTCTCCTGGGCCCGCGTGCCCGGCGCCGAGAGGTACGCCGTGGCCGTCATGGAGGGCGGCGGCTGGCGCACCTACACCTACGACTGCGCCGGCGAGTCCTACGTGGCCGGCGGCCTCGAGAACGGGACCCGCTACACCTTCCTCGTGCAGGCCTACGTGGCCGGCGCCTGGTCCAGCTTCGGCGCGGACGACTACGTAACGGTATCCATCGGTGTTGGACATCCCATCATGGGTTCGCAGGAAGTATCTGAAGCTGCGATGGTTGCTAACTTTAAGAGCTCTGGATACAGCTACCCATCGGATGTGTATTCCTCTAAGGGAGCAGCAAGCATCGAAGAGTTCGTCTCTCTTCTGTGCCAAGCGGCAAACTCAGAAGGGGTGCGTCCCGAAGTTGTGTATGCTCAGGCAATGATTGAAACCGGATACCTCCAGTTTGGTGGTGCTGTCAAAGCCGAACAATGCAACTTTGGTGGGCTTGGTGCCGTGGATAGCAGTCCGACTTCCGCGAATACCTTCCCAGATGTATATACGGGCCTTCTCGCCCAGGCGCAGCACCTGAAGGCATACGCCTCGACGGATGCCGTAAACAACACGCTCGTAGACGTCCGCTTCAAGTACGTCAAGCGCGGTTCCGCCAAAACCGTAGAGAAGCTATCCGGCACATGGGCGTCGAGCGAAAGCTATGGGACCTCAATCTGCCGCATCCTCGACTCCCTAAAGTAAGGGGATGGAGCATGAAGAAGCTCGCAATTCTCGGTGCAGGCGACTTTCAAAACCCGTTGATTCTCAAGGCAGAGGAAAAGGGGTACGAAACGCATGTCTTCGCTTGGCGGAGCGGTGACATTGGCGAGAAGACCGCAGACCACTTCTATCCCGTGAGCACTGCTGAGAAAGACAAGATTCTGGACATTTGCCGCGAAATTGGCATCGACGGGATTTGTGCGATTGGCTCTGACTTCAACAACATCACGGCTACCTATATCGCCAATGAGCTTGGCCTTACGGCAAACTCTGTGGAAACGGTGGAGCGTTCCACGAACAAGCACCTTATGCGAGAGACCTTTGCACAGCATGGGGACTCTTCGCCCAAAAGCATCCTCGTGACTCCGGAGAACCGTGAGAGCGTCGATATTTCCGAGATGCGATTCCCACTCATCGTGAAGCCCACCGATAGGTCTGGTAGCCGTGGTATTACCCGCCTCGAGAAGCAAGCGGATTTGCAGTCGGCGCTCGATGATGCCTTCTCCTGCTCGTGGGAGCATGCGGCTGTGGTAGAGGAGTATGTGACTGGTGAGGAGTTCAGCGTTGAGTACATCTCGTGGAAGGGGGAGCATCACTTCCTGCAGATGACCAAGAAGTTCACGACAGGAGCTCCCCACTTCATTGAGACAGGCCACTTCGAGCCGGCGCTAATCTCAAATGAGCTTGTCGAGCGGACAAAAGCCGTTGTTTCGCATGCTCTTGGTAGCCTGGGTGTCCAGTATGGTGCCTCTCATTCAGAAGTCATCATTGACCGCAGTGGGAAGCCTTGGATAGTTGAGATTGGCAGTCGCATGGGTGGTGACTGCATTGGAAGCGACCTCGTAGAGCTTTCGACGGGGATTGACTTTGTGGGCGGGGTTGCCGATGTGGCGCTCGGCCTTAAGCCAGACCTAACACCCCAGCATCCAAAGGGATTCTCGATGATTCGCTTTATTTTCTCGCAAGAGGATCTGGATGCCCTCGTGCAGGCGCAGAAGGATTGTCCGGAGCTGCTCTGCAACGTGAGCAAGATCGAGCCGTTTGATCATGCTGTCACAGACAGCTCCAATCGATTCGGCTTCTTCATCATGCGGGGGCAGTCGCTTTCTCAACTATGGAAGTACCTGCCAATCAGATAACAAAACTGAGGAATGTAGTATGGCAGATAGCGATAAGCTTACAAAGTATCCACCCTTTACGAAGGTCGATACTTCAGTCGTAAAGGGCGTAGCCATCTTGGCGCTGTCCTTGCATCATTTGTATCCCAATAGCCCAGGGATACCAATGGATTTTGGCAACTTATCAGTCCCAACTCTCATTGCTACGTCATGTAAGGCTTGCGTTGCGGTCTTTGCAATACTGAGCGGATATGGCCTTACGGAGGGCTGGAAAAGAAGAACGACTAGCGAGCCACGTTTCGTTTTGCGACACGTTTGGACACTTCTCTCCTCGTTTTGGGCATGTTATCTTGTCGTAGCGACTACTTATTTCCTATCTGGTGCAACACTTCAATCCGTTTATGGCGTAGGCGGTGTTGGGCCAGTTGGTAATCTATTATTTGATATATTAGGTATGGCAGAGCTTTTTCGAATGCCAACTCTTTCTGGTCCCTGGTGGTATATGTCAGCAGCGATAATCTTTTACCTGTTGTTCCCCCTGCTATACAGGGGGGTCAAGCACACGGGTCTCTTCTTCCTTTGCATTTGCTTTATCCCCTGGGTCGCTTACATGGCAATTGGTGATACTGGCATGCATACGGATTGGTTTCTCTTTTACATCTTCTCCTTTTCTGTCGGTATTTACCTATCGGAGAGGGATTTGTTGGCGATTGCAGAAATGATGTCGCAGGAGAGACCAGCTTTGGCAGGAATTTGCTCGCTTGCACTCATCCTGTTGACGCTTGCAATCCGGGCGATTGTGACATTGCCAGCAGACCCACTGCTGGGATTGTCGCTGATATTTCTTGAAATATGCGTGCTGTCAAAAACAAGGGTGTTGAAAGCGGTTCTTAAGAAATTTGGTGATTTTGCTGGAGTCGAGTACATGACTGAAGGAATCATTCCGCTACTTGTATCGAGAGCCGTATTCCCCTCCTTTATTGGCTGCTACCTCATTTTCGTGCTGCTATCTCTCTGTATCTCGATTGGCATCTCTCAGTTACTGAAAGCAATAGGCTTCGGAAGAATCAGCAGACCTTGGAAGTATGCTGGACAAGGTACAGTAAATGCATTGAGTTCGTAGATGGTTATTGGCAATTGGGGGATGTGGCAGCGTATCGCCTCGAGGGGGCGTGGAAGGGTGCAATTGCAGGGCCTCCAATTACACCCGTTCTTTAATTGCCATGGTGAGAACATCCTGAGGTAATCGGGACATCGATGATGGCATGTAACGTTATGCATACCACGCGTCTGCCTACGAGGCCGTGGAAGCATAGTTCAACCTGCGCTATGCTTGTATATCCCCGGTCGCAGGCGCAATCCGCGAAGACACGCGAACACACACGGAGGACAGAGCATTGCTGCCAGTCGAAGAACAGCTGAAGGTCATCACCTCGGGCACCCTGCAGATCGTGCCCCTGGACGAGCTCAGGAAGAAGCTTGGGCGCGGGGTGCCGCTCAACATCAAGCTGGGTGTCGATCCCACCAGCCCGGACCTTCACCTCGGCCATGCCGTGCCCCTGCGCAAGATGCGCCAGTTCCAGGACCTGGGGCACAAGGTTACGCTCATCATCGGTAACGGCACCGCCCTTATCGGCGACCCGTCCGGCCGTGACTCTACCCGACCGCCGCTCACGGAGGAGCAGGTCGAGGCAAACGCCAAGACCTACGTGGCGCAGGCCATGAAGGTCCTCGACCCCGAGAAGACCACCATCGTGCACAACGGCGACTGGCTAAAGCCCCTGGACCTCTCCAAGATGCTCAAGCTCATGAGCCAGTTCAACGTGGCACGCATCCTCGAGCGCGAGGACTTCCACAAGCGTTACGCAAACGGCCAGTCCATCGCCCTGCACGAGTTCATCTATCCGGTGCTCCAGGCCTACGACTCCGTCGTGGTGAAGGCTGACCTCGAGATGGGCGGCAATGACCAGATCTTCAACCTTCTTGCCGGTCGCGACCTCATGCGTGCCATGGGCATGGAGCCACAGGTGGCGCTCACTGTGCCGCTGCTCGTGGGCACCGATGGCGTGAAGAAGATGTCCAAGAGCTACGGCAACTACGTTGGTCTCACCGACCCCGCTGACGACATGTACGGAAAGCTCATGTCCATCACCGACGAGCTCATCCCGCTGTACTTCCGCCTGTGCTCCACGCTTCCCGTGGACGATATCGATGCCATCGACGAGCAGTTCAAAGATAGGACGGCCGACCCGTACGCCCTCAAGCGCGAGCTTGCCCGCAACATCTGCGACCTCTACCACGGCGCGGGCGCAGGTGACGCTGCCCAGGAGGCCTTCGACGCCACGTTCAAGAAGGGCGAGGTGCCCGAGGACATCGCCGAGTTCCCGTTTTCCACGGTCCAGGTGAACGACGAGGGTAAGGTCTACCTGGCCAAGCTCCTGGTGGACGTGAGGATTGCCAGCGGCACGGGTGAGGCGCGCCGTCTCATCGACGGCGGCGGCGTCAGGATCGACGGCCAGGCTGTCGAACCCAAGTGCTACAACATGGACCCCTCGCTCTTCTCGGCGGGCACGGTTCTCCAGAGCGGCAAGAAGCGCTGGGCAAAGCTGGTGTAGTGCCTGCGGACGTGGTCTTTTCGCACGTATGGCGTGTCCGGCTCCGCCGAGCTTCCAAGAGTTTCAGAATGGTTCGTCCGTGGCCCGCGTCCTTTTGGGTCACGGACGAATTTTGGAGGCGAGCAATGCAAGAGGTCTTCATGCACTTCTCCAATTTTAGAGACACCCATCCCGTGCCGGAGCTCCTGGCCCCCGCAGGCGGCCCCGAGGCGTTTAGCGCTGCGCTTGCAGCTGGTGCCGATGCCATCTACTGCGGGCTGGGCAACAGCTTCAACGCCCGCCGCGGCGCGCACAACTTCACCGACGAGGCCTTTGGCGAAGCGTGTCGGCGCGCGCACCTCGCAGGTGCCCGCGTCTACGTGACGGTGAACGTCGCCGTTGCCACGCACGAGATTCCGCAGGTGCTTGAGCTTATACGTCGTGCCTGGGTGCTGGGAGCCGATGCCTTCATCATCCAGGACTGGGGCCTTCTCGCCGAGGTTCGCCGCAGCTGGCCGCAGATTGAGTGCCACGTGTCTACGCAGGCTAACGTGCACGACGCTCGTGGCGTCGCCTGGTGCCGCGAGCTGGGCGTGGCTCGTGTGACGCTCTCACGCGAGCTCTCTTTGGACGAGATGCGCACCATCGCGCGCGAAGGCGTGGAGCTGGAGGCATTTGGCCACGGCGCGCTGTGCTTCTGCTACTCGGGCGTGTGCATGATGAGCTCGCTTGCAGGCGGGCGCTCGGCCAACCGCGGCATGTGCGCACAGCCGTGCCGCCTGCCGTACGACCTGGTGGACGAGGAGGGGCACGCCATCGAGGCTCCTGGCCGCACGCGCCCCCTCTGTCCCAAGGACTACTGCGTTATTGATGACCTTCCCCAGCTGCGCGATGCCGGCGTGGCGTCGCTCAAGGTCGAGGGTCGCATGAAGTCTCCGGACTACGTACACGCGGTGATCTCCGCCTACCGCGGGGCACTCGACGCGCTTGTGGCCGGCAGGGATGGCGAGAAGGCCAGCGCCGCACGCCACCGCACGCTGCGTCGCGTCTTCAACCGGGACTTCACCGATGCGTACCTCTGGGGCCGCTCCGGCGACGAGATGATGAGCTACGAACGCTCCAACAACCGCGGCGAGCTGGTGGGCGAGGTCGTCTCGTCCCGCCGCCTGGAGGACGCGCTCGTTCGGCGCGGAGGATCGGACGGCGGGCGCGAGCGCATGCGGCGCCTCACCCGCGCGGACGTCGAGATTCGCTTGGGCCAGCCGGTGGGGGAGGGCGATCTGCTCGAGCTGCGGCCGGTTGAGGACCCCTCGCAGTTCCTTACGGTGCGCTCCGAGCGCGCGGCCGCTGCCGGCGAGACCATCGCCTGTCGCGCTTCTCGGCCCATCCCGGCAGGCGCGGCGGTGCGCGTGATTCGCTCGCAGGCCGCGATGGACGCTGCGGCACGCGTCTCTGGGCTGGACGTGCCGCGCCGCCGTCCCGTCACGGTGAGCGTGCGGGCGCGCCTGGGCGAGCCCTTCTCGGTGACGCTTTCCTGCCTTGACGGCAGCGCCGTGGCAACTGCGGAGGGATTCGAGGTGGAGTCGGCGCGCACCAAGGCCGTGACCAGGGAGGACCTCGTGGAGCACGTGGGTCGCATGGGCCAGAGTCCCTTCGAGCCCTTCTCGTTTGAGGTCCAGATGGACGAGGGCGTGGGCATGGGCTTCTCGGCCGTGCACAAGGTGCGCGCGCAGGCGTGCAAGGCGCTTGAGCAGAAGGTGCTTGCCCCGTACGAGGCCCGCAGTGAGGGGCTTGCCGTTGCGCCCTCGGCACGCGGGGTGGCCGCGCGCTTGGCGGAGGTGCGCGAGAGGGACGGCCTTGCCGCGCCGGACGCGTGGACGAGGCCCGCGCCCGAGGCCTGCGCGCTGGTGGCTACGGCCAGGGCAGCGCGCGCCGCGCTTGATGCCGGCGCCACACGCGTCTACGCGACATCGGACGCGTTGGAGGACGGGGCCGTGTGGCCCGAGGGCGTGATTCCCTGGCTCGACGAGGTGTGCCGCGAGGGCGACCACGCCCGTCTGGACCCGTGGGTGCGTGCCGGGCAGCCTGTGGGCGTGGGCAACGTCTCCGAGCTTGCGCTTGCTACGTCGCGTGGTGCTCTCGCCGAGGTGCGCACCTGCATTCCCGTGCACAACGAGAGTTGCCTTGTGGCGCTGGAGGAGGCGGGTACCGCTGGGCTCTGGCTCTCTCCGGAGCTTACGCTGGAGGAGGTCTGCGCGCTTGCGGGGACGGCATCGGTGCCGGTTGGGCTTGTGGTCTCCGGACGCGCACGCGCCATGACCAGCGAGCATTGCGTGTTGCAGGCGGCTGGCCGTTGCATTCACGATTGCCCTAACTGCGAGCTGCGCCGCCGACGTCTCTCGCTGCGCGACATCGATGGCAACCTCTTGCCGGTGCGAACCGACGTGCATGGACGGTCGCGTATTTGGGCAGCGCATCCGCTGGATGCAACGCCGCAGGCAGATACCCTTGTTGCGGCTGGAATCACGCGTCTTATGGCCGATGCGACGCTTCTCTCGCCCGAGGAGTGCGCGTTTGCCGTCGAGCGAGTGGTGCGCGCACTAGTGGCGGTTGCGGCTGGGAGGCGGCCTGCTCCTCGTGTGCAGGGCGCAACCTCCGGGCATCTTTTCTCGGGCATTGGGTAATATGAGACCTTGTAGCCTATCATTACACTAGGAATTCGCGACAGAGGAAATTCGCGCGAGCACAGGCGCGGGGGCACCCGCGCGGGAGGAGAGGACCATGGCAGAGAACGAGACCCCCAGCGCCGAGGGTGCCGAGAAGGGTGAGCAGACCACCGAGGCAAAGCCGGTGCTTAACCGCAAGCTGCTGTCCGAGACCATTGACATCATCCGTCAGAGCCTGCAGGCCGACGGTGGCGACGTCGCCCTTATCGACTGCACCGATGACGGTGTGGTGACGCTTGAGATGCAGGGCGCCTGCGCTGGCTGTCCACTCTCGACCTACGATATGTCCGAGGGTATCGAGCGCATCCTCAAGGAGCACGTACCGGGCGTTACACGCGTGCAACCTGCGCTTCTCTAGGCCGGGTGCCGTCCGTGTGGCTGAACGATCTCTATCATTCGCTTGATCCCGTTGCATTCACGCTCGGACCCTTCCAGGTGCGCTGGTATGGCATCGCGTACCTGGCGGGGTTCGTGTGCGCGGGGCTGGTGATTGCGCGCGTGGCCAAACGCTGGAAGCTTGACCTTGCTACCGATGACGTGCTCTCGATCATGATCGATGTTGCCGTGGGTGTCATCGTGGGTGCGCGTATCTTCTACGTGCTGTTTTACGGTGCGGGATACTACCTCGAGCATCCGCTTGAGATCTTTGCCCTCAACCAGGGGGGCATGAGCTTTCACGGCGGGCTTGTGGGCGCACTTGTTGGTGGCACCATTGCGTGCAAGCGCTGGAAGCTCTCGGTGCTCACGGTGGCCGATCTTGCCGCGATTGGCGCTCCCATCGGGCTCTTCTTTGGCCGCTGCGCCAACTTTGTGAACGGCGAGCTGTGGGGTAAGGAGACCTCGCTGCCGTGGGGCGTCATGTTTTCTTCGGGCGGCAACGTGTACCGGCATCCCTCTCAGCTCTACGAGGCGCTGCTCGAGGGTGTGGTGCTGTTCTGCGTGCTGTTCGCGCTGTCGCGGCGACGGCCGCCCCGGGCGCAGGGGACGTTCATTGGGACGTTTCTCACGCTCTACGGTGTGTTTAGGTTTCTCATCGAGTTTGTGCGGCTGCCTGATGTGCAGCTGGGATACCTTCTCGGCACCAACTGGCTCACGATGGGGCAGGTGTTGAGCCTGCCACTCATTGTGGCGGGCATCGTGGTGCTTGTGTTTGCGCGGCGGTACGACCGTTCCCAGGTGGGTCGCCTTGAGCCCGCGACAGATGACGCGGCATAGGGGCGTCTCGCTTTTCTCGCGCGATTGTGCTCTCGCGCGCGATTGTGTTGCAGTCCGTCACACATTCGGTCCCGAATGTGTGACGCGCGCTGGTCGTCACATAAACGTCGACGATTGTGTTGCGTTTCGTCACACATTCGCGAGCATCAACGCCATAGCCGGGCGTCATCCTAGGCGGAGTTTTCGACATGACAGCGGAGGTCCTTGGATGACGGCCCTTTTTGCGCACTCCGCTCATCCACAGGTTTTCCATTTTCTGCACCAGCCCTGAGCAGGCATTTTGTGGACAGCGCCCCTTTGTGCCTTGGTGACGATAACCGTATTTCATTGTTTTGCGCCCCCGTATTTCAGCGCAAACGAGACCTGCTGTCAGATGCGTGACAGCAGCGTGCGAGGTTGCTGTCGAACTTTCTTGGAAACTCGAAGTGACATTCGGCTCGCGTCCATAAGCTTGGAGCATGGCAATCTACCTTGGACATACATCAGCCCTAGAGTACTGGCGTCGCTACGACTGGCCGCCAGGCGATGCGTCTCGGCTCGTTTGCCTAGATCATCTTGGGTCAAGTTTCTCCAGGGAGCGGGAGACGAGGGCTCTCCTTCCTCCACTCTCAGGGCTTACCTTTCCCTTGCAGGTACTCGTGAATGGCTCTTCTCGTCGCACTGGCACCGCGACTGCCTGTCCTCGCTACTGGAAGTGGGGAGGGAAGTTCCTGGCTTCCGAGAATAGCGTCCTCGTCTCTTCCCCGGAGGATACATTTCTGCAGCTTGCTCACAACTTTGATGGGCTTGAGCTACTGCTTCTAGGATTCGAGCTGTGTGGCTCATACCGCTTTCCAGTTGGAGGCGGACGCGTTGCCTACGGGCGCCCGGCATGCATGACGCCAGAGGCACTGCGTCTATCGTTGGCGGGACGAGATGGAATGCGTGGCGTCAAGAAGGTTCGTTGGGCCTTGCGATACCTGCTGCCGGGTTCTGGCTCGCCGATGGAGACGGTATTGGTGCTTGTGCTCATGCTACACGCCGAGGTAGGCGGCTATGGATTCCCACCGCCTTGCCTTAACAAGCGCTGCTACATTGACGAGTTTGGAATGAAGTACTACATCCCTGATCTTTGGTGGCAAACGTGGAAGGTCATTCTTGAGTACTTTGGCGGTCCTGACCACAGCATGCCGCATGACATGGTATCGGACAACCTCCGCCGGAATGACCTTCTCGACCATGGGGAGCAGGTGCTTGTCGCGGTGCATGAGCACCTTATCAGCGACTCGAGGATGGATCATCTCGCCATGCAGCTTTCACGACAGCTTGGAACAGGGGAGATTGACATGTCACGAGAGGCAAGGGCGCGCCGCCACGAGCTGAGGGAGAGACTCTTGCACTGGGAGGGCGGGCTCTCGCAGTAAAGGCAGAGCGTTCCGGTCTGGACTCTGGCGCTCGGCATGCTGCTTGGGCATGCGATTGTGTTGCAGGTCGTAACAGTTTCGTTGACGAATGTGTTGCGACCTGGGTGTGTCACACATTCGTGCACGAAAGCGTTGCGGGCGGTCATGCTGCGAGAACGGTGTCCTCTTCTCGTCTATACTTCTAGCCAACATTCAGACCGAGGGCACGGTTTGGGCGGCTGTGAGGCCTGCAAATGGATCCCGGTTCTACTCCGGGTCAGCAACCGGAACTGTGCTCAGTCGTGCGTACGCCACGCAATCGCTGGTGCCGCGCCTTGAGGCTACCGTCAACACTCGACGGCCCTGCCTGCCCTCGCTGCTCCAACAGGAGCAAGGAACAGGGGGCGGGGTATGAATCCCACAGAGTCCACGACTATGGCCAATCGTCGCCTGCGCGATAGGGTCTTGGCGGGCGTCCTGTCGCTGTTGATGGCGGCATCGATGGTGCCCACCAGCGCATTGGCAGAGGCGGTCTCGGAGGTGACGCCTGCTGAGACGAGCGCGTCGACTCCAACAGAAGGCGCCGAGACTACCGCATCGGCGCCGGCGGAGACCGCCGAGACGACCGAGGCTGCCCCGGTCGAGGAGAGTGCCTCGACTGCGGTCACCGCTGCGGCCCCGGCAGCCACTGCTGCCACCGCAGTCACCATCGTTAACGTATCCCTGAGCACGACCGACAAGCTCGTGCCGGGTGACACCGTCATCGCGATGGCCAAGGGCGCAAACGGCGCGGACGTCACCTCTAACGCCGGCGTGAGCTGGTCATGGTACGCGGCTAATTCGGAATACGCCACTGGCGAGAAGATCGAAGGCGCCACGGGCTCCTCGCTCACCATCACCTCCGACCTCCTGGGGAAGTACATCTACGCAAGCGCGGATGGTGGCTTTGGGGCGACCAAGAGCCCTGCAGCCGGACCTATCGCCGAGGCGGGGGCCGTCACGCTGTACAAGGTGACGGCCGATGCGTCCGGTTCCGCGAAGGTTGGCCAGACCCTTACCGCCACTGCCTACACCGGCTCCTATGCCAAGGCATCCTCTACGGATATCGTGCACTACCAATGGCAGTGGGCGTCGGCCAAGACCACCTCGGACTCCGCGTTCACGGACATCCCCGACGCCACCTCCGCCACGTTCACCATACCCCAGACGCTCACCGACGGCACGTCTCTTCTCGGCAAGTACCTGCGCGTCAAGGCGACGAGCAACAACCTTGTGGTCTCTACAAGCGTTCCGTCTAACTACGGAGCCTCTTCGCAAGACCCCGTGGGACCCGTGGCGCTTGCCGGTGGCTACGACGTCTCGAGCGTGAAGCTCTCCTCCACGGCCACAAACGCTCAGGTAGGCGCGACGCTTACGGCGAAGCCCCAGTACGAGAAGGCAAGCAGCTGGGGTTCGTACGAGACAGACCTTCCCTCGGACGCCAGGCTTACGTGCACCTGGTACGTTGCGGATGATGCAGCGGGCACCAACGCCCGAGAGCTCACGGCTGCAGACGGCGCCAACGGGACCTCGCTCGAGCTCTCCTCGCCGCTCGAGGGCAAGTACGTGTGGGTCACCTGCAGCTCCCTCATGGCATCGGCCTCAGGCGAGAAGACCCTGGTCAAGGCTACGGGAGCCTACGACCTGCACCACGTCGTGCTCTCGCCCTCCTCGGGCACGCTGGTTGCTGGCGACACCGCAAAGGCCACGGTCTATGCATCGCAGCTTTCGGGCAGCAACGCGGATGTGACCGGCAAGGACGGCGTCAACCTGCAGTGGTATGTCGCGGCACGTGCCGACGCGCCGTCGGCAGAGTGGCAGCCGCTTGTCGGCTGCACGTCTGCCAGCCTGCAGGTTCCGGCGGCCGCGGCAGGCAAGTACCTTAAGGTCACAGCGACGAGCGGTACCACTTCCGTCTCTGGGGGCTTCGCCCAGCAGGTCGTGAGCGGAGACTCGCTCGCGGGGGCCACCACGCGCCTCCAAAACGAGAACTGGCGCCCCTCTCTCACGTACGGCACGGATACCAACATCAACGACGTGCTTCTCGCCAAGCTGGCGAAGGACGGCGTTGACACCACAGGTCTCACTGTGCGCGTGAGCAGCGTGTCCTTCTCGGGCGCTAACGCTAGTGCAAAGGTGGGAATCTCCTCTGCAGACGCCGACAACGGCACCATAACGTACTTCTCGTGTGACACCGACAAGGTCTCAAGTTGGAGCATCTCGTCGCTCCAGACGGTGAAGTCGATCGAGTTCACGCTCACCCGCGGCGACGAGACCGTGACGTATAGTCCCAGCCGCACCTTCCAGGTGCCCTGGGACGAGGATGCCGCACGCTCCATCCTGCAGAAGAAGGTCGATGCCATCGCGCTTGGCTTTGCGGACGGCGACTCCGCGGCCTCGGTGACGCAGCCTGTCACGCTGCCTGCAAGCCTCAACGGCGCCCGGGCTTCGTGGGCCTCAAATGACAGCTCTGTGTCCGTAACCGGTGAGAGCTGGGACAGTTCGCTCACCGCCACGGTCACGCGCGGCTCTGCAGACAAGTCTGTGACCCTTGCGGCCACCGTCTCCTTCACCGGTTATGGCATGCCAGACGTCACGGTTACCAAAGACTTCCCGATTACCGTCAAGGCGGACCCCGAGGCGGTGGCCGCTGCCAAGGCAGGCCTCGGGGCCAGGCTCGAGGCGGGCTTCACCTACGACAAGGTGACGGCCTTCTCTACTGGTGATGCGGTTGACCACGCGGCCGTCTCCACGGACCTGCAGCTTCCCACGACGCGCACGCTGGGCGTTGATGGCAAGCACAACTCGGTTTCCTACAGCAGCGGCGATGCCCTGGTCATCCCCAACGGATATCGCGCGACGGTGGTTCGCCCGCTTGGTGCGTCACGTACCGTGACCCTGACCTGTACGATTACCGACAAGTCCAACCCCGAGATCACGGCGAGCAAGTCCCTGGAGTTCACGCTTCTGCCCATAAGCGAGCAGGACATTGACACGGCGGTCTCGCTCATGGAGAAGGCCAAGGCAGGATATGCCGAAGCGCTTCTCGACGGGCAGGACCCAAGCGACATTGCGGCAGGCCTTCACGCCTTCCTCGGCGCCTATGAGAACGAGTCTGGTGACCTTGCGTGGGCGCGCGACCGTGCAACGCAGTCGGCGCACCCCGGCATCGTGGCAGTTGAGCTGCCCGGCTATGACGCGATGGCCGGTATGGCCTGGCGTACGTTCAGATCGAGCCGTCCGGACATCATCTCGAACGAGGTTCTCGCCTACACCAAGCCCACGGACACCACGCGGGTGACCATCACCTCGCGCCTTTCCGACGAGCGCTACCAGGCCTACTATGCCTACTACAAGGATGACCCTACGGTAAGCGACCAGCTCAAGGCCAAGCTGGCAAGCCTCGTGGACCAGGACGTCTCGGCCACGTTCACGATCAAGGGCACCTCTGGCGAGGACGCACCCGAGAGCATCACGGCAAGCTGCTCGGTCATCGGTCCCAGCGCTTCCGGTGAGAACACCTCGTGGGCACCTGAGACCTCTCTCGCGGTTGAGCCTGGCACCACTGCGGCGGAGCTCACGAAGAGGGTCCTCGACGCCAACGGCATCACCTACGACAGCGACCTCTACACCTTCACCAAGGATGGCAGCCCGGTCGGCTATAACGCTGCCACCAACACGTGGTGGCAGCTCTTCATCAACGGCAAGTCCGCCAGCGTCATGGCCTCGAACTACATCCTCAAGGAAGGCGACAAGGTCGTCTGGTACTACTCGAAGTGGGGAGACTCCCTTCCTGGCCAGGTCACCGGGTCGGTTAAGGTCATCGGGAAGGACGCCTCTGGCAACGATCAGGTCTGGGCCACCACAACCTCGCTGACGCTCGTCGATGGCTCGACGGCCGCCGACCTCTCCGAGGCAGTGTTTGCCGAGAAGAGCCTCGCCCACAAGTCATCGGTAACTGCGGGCTACTACCTGAGCAGCATCACCTCGCCGCATGACGGACGCACGCTTGGCTGGGACAGCTCAACGAAGAGGTACTGGCAGCTGTTTGTAAACGGCAGGCTCTCCGACAAGGGCGCCGGCTCGGTTGCCATCGCCGATGGCGACGAGGTCGTGTGGTACTACGCGGCCGACGGAGACTCGCTGCCCGCGAGCGACGCCGTGGTTCTTGACCCCACAGCCGCGCGTCCCACAGACCTGCTTGCAGATTGGGCAGGCTACAAGGGCAATGACGGCACGGGTGTGGTGCGCGGGCTGGCTACTCCCATACCGGGTTCTGGCACGTATGCCAAGCTCGACTGGGCGCAGTCGCGTTCTGTGACGTCCATGTTCGTCAACGCGAGCGACGCAATCATTGTGAACGGGGACGTCTACGACGCTGCGCAGAAGCAGCTCTACCGGCGCGATGCCTCGACGGGCGTGGTGCTTGCAGAGGCTCGCCTCGCAGAGACTGTTGACTCTACAGCGCGTCTGCAATACACCGACGGACTCATCCTGGTGCCGCTCCACAACGGTCGCATCCAGGCCCTTACCGCCGACAAGCTCACAACGGTCTGGATCTCTGAGGCGCTCCCGGCCTCGACGAGCTCGAGCGGCGCAAGCGTTGAGCAGCAGACGCTCTCCTCGATTACCGTGCATGACGGGCATGCGTACTTCTCGACCGTTGCCCCTGAGGGCGCAGACTCGTGCGGCGGCTACGTTGCCTGCGTGAGCCTAAAGGACGGTAGCCTTGTATGGAAGCGCGAGAACAGCGAGAGCGTTGGCTACTACTGGACGGGCGTGACGGCCACTAGTGCGGGAATGCTCACGGCCGACGATGCCGGCAACGTGTACCTTCTCGACGCCATGACGGGCAATGTGGTCTCTTCTCTCTCACTTGGCACGCGCTGCCGTGCGCAGATCGTGATGAGCGGGAATACGGCATACGCGGTCACGACTGATGGCGCACTGCATGAAATCTTCCTGGGCGCCGACGGCTCGCTGACGGCTGGGCGCAGCCTGACGTTTGGCTCTTTCTCTACGTCGACACCTACCATCTGCGATGGCAAGATGTACGTAGGCGGCTCCTCTGCGGGAGACCTTACCCGCGGCGCGCTCTTCGTGATCGACCTTGCCTCCTGGAGGGTGGAGCACGAGGTCCTGGTTCCCACTACCGAGGTGAAGGGCCAGGTGGGAACCGGTGACGTCAAGAGCGCCCCTCTGGTGAACGTTGCCGCGGATGGCAATACGTACGTGTACTTCACCTGCAACGGTGCGCCTGGTGGCGCATACGCCTACCGACTGGGCGACGCCAAGGCAACCACGCTCTTCAGGCCTGCCCAGGAGCTATGGCAGTACTGCATGAGCTCCATCGCATGTGACGCCAAGGGCAACCTATACTTCTACAACGACTCCGGATACCTCTTCAAGCTTGATGCCGGCCTTACGGTGCCGGTGCCTCCGGAGCCCTCTGGAGACGAGACTGACGAGCAGCAAGATGCCCAGCCTCCTGCCAGCGGCGTGCCCAATGGCGGCAAGAATCCGGTCGGCAAGGACACCCCCCAAACGCCTGCATCCGCCAAGGACACTTCCGCAAGCGGCACCGCTCAGGCATCCGAGGAGTCGCTTCTCGGTGGCTTCTCGTCTACGAGCGTGACGTCGACCTCGACCGCCACCACGGGCGTAGGCGACACCTCTACCGGCTTGCCTGGGCAGGATCTCTCGGCGGAGTCCCTCTTCAACCTTCCCATCTGGCCCATCGTGGGAACCTGCGTCGGCCTTGCCGCGCTCTTCCTGCTTGCCGTCACGCGTCGTCGAGAGGGCGACGAGGATGCCAATGGGAGGCGCAGCTAGATGACAGAACGTGACAAGGAGGAAGTGCGGATGGGTGCCGGCAGGAAGGCCGTCCGCGCTGTCGTCGCAGCGCTGGCCGTTGTGCTCGTGGTCTTCTGCGTGTGGGCGATGTCCGTCTACGTGCAAGGTGGTGACCCCCTTGCATGGGCCAACGCGTCTGGTGCGCTTCGGACCACGGCAGACGAGACCGTGCAGGAGGCATCGGACAGCGAGCAGCCTGCCGCGGGTGATGCCACGGCCACCACGGTGACGGCAGATGACGTCATACAGGCTCTGACCTCGCTTTCGTTTGATGGCAAGGACGTTTCTCTCGGCAAGGACGATGCCAAGGTGGTCCTCTCCTCCGAGGGCATCTGGGTTGAGGAGGCAAGCTCCGCCGACGCCCAGGACATGGTGGAGAAGACCTCCCAACGCGCGGCGGCGCTGTCCTTGTGGGCAGCAAGCAGGGGTGCCAGCCTGCGAGTCACCTGGATCTGCGAGGACGGGGCCAGCGCCGTTCGCATGGCCCTCGCTATGGCGGCGGGCACCGCACCAACCTCGGGAGGCACTGCGCAGATTCTCTCGGCTGCCGAGGGGTATCGCATCTCGGGTGACGCGTACGCCAAGCTCGAAGACGCTACCATACCGCAGTCCGCCGGCACAGCCCCGCTGCTGCCGGATGGCACCGAAATTTTCGTTGAGGGCGGCATAACGTCTGGGGGCGAGGAGCTCTCGTCTCAGGACGTCTCCAGCCGTCAGGAAACGGTCAACTCGGGTACCGCAGCCACATCCGGTGACACCTCGTCCGGCAGAGGCTCTGCGGGGTCCGGTACCAGCCCTACGGGTTCGCCTTCTGACTCCTCGGCCAGCCAGGACGCAAAGATCCACGTGAGTGTGACCATCAACGCGTCTGCCGACGGCGGCTCGACCCAGTCCTACTCCGTCTCGCTTGCCCCGGGGTCCTCTGCCTATGACGCGCTTCTCGCCACAGGTGCCAGCGTGAATGCACGCAACACGGTCTACGGCACATACGTTGCCGCCATCGATGGCTATGCCGAGAAGGACCAAGGCGGTGCGAGCGGCTGGAAGTACGCAGTTAACGGCAGCTACCCCGGCTACTCGGCAGCCAACTGCACGCTTTCGGATGGCGATACGGTGACGTGGGTCTACGTCACGTCGACATAGTGCCAGGAAGGTACGTCATACTCTTCCCATGCTTACCATGCGAGACACACATACCGCGTTCGACACCTGTCACCCTGTCGTGCCCGCGACGTACTTCGCCGCGACCATCCTCATCGCAATCTTCGCGATGCAGCCCGTCTGTGTGGGCATCTCGCTTGTCGGAGCGCTTGCGTTCTCGTTTGCCGCCCGGGGCTGGCGCCGCACGCTTGGCGGGCTTTGCTGGCAGTTGCCCATGGTGGCGCTCGTTGCCGTGGCCAATCCGCTCTTCTCGGCATCGGGGTCCACGCTTGTTGCCTACCTTGGGCCCATGGCCATCTACCGGGAGAGCATTGCCTACGGCGCATGCGCTGGCATCCTTCTCGTCGCGGTTGTCCTATGGTTCGAGGACGCTGCCTGCGTGCTCACGCAGGACCGTCTGCTCCAGCTGGGTGCCCGAGCGCTCCCAACGGTGACCCTGGTGACCTCGATGGCCGCCCAGATGGTGCCGCAGCTCTTGCGCAGGTCAGAGACCGTGCGTGCTGCGACGCTCGCCACCACGGCGGCAGCACCCGCGGGCTCGCGCGAGCGTGGCGTGCGCATTGCCGACCAACTCATGAGCTGGTCGATGGAGGACTCGATCGAGCGCTCCGATGCCATGCGGGCGCGTGGGTGGGGTGCCAGGGAGCATCGCAGCTGTTACCTGCCGGATGCCTTCCGCACCTCTGACGCGCTCTCGCTCTGTGGCATTGCAGCGCTGGCAGCCGCGAGCGCATTTCTCGTCTACGTGGCCTGCTCCCAGTGGCATTTCTATCCCACCATGCCTCGGCTTGTCGCCTGGTGGGGCTATGCCCCCTATGTCGTGCTGGGACTCCTCCCTACGGCGCTCGACCTGGGACAACGCGCAAGGTGGGAGAGGCTTGCATGAACGCGCTCGAGTTTGGGGACGTGAGCTTCACCTACCCTGCCACCGATACGGAGCCGCATCCGGCACCCGTGCTCGAGCATGTCTCGCTTGCCGTTCCCGAAGGTGCGTTTGCACTGCTCACAGGGGGCACCGGCTCCGGCAAGTCAACGCTTTTGCGCCTGGCCAAGCCAGAGGTTGCTCCCACGGGAACGCTTGTCGGCAACGTGCTCGAATTTGGGAAGGATGTTCGATCGCTCTTGCCGATTGAATCGGCGCAGGCCGTGGGCCTCGTCTTCCAGAGTCCCGACAGCCAGATTGTGTGCGACACCGTGTGGCACGAGATGGCCTTCGGCCTGGAGAACCTGGGGACGCCTGTGCCCGAGATGCGCCGCCGCGTGGCCGAGACCTGCATGTTCTTTGGCATGGAGCCGTGGTTTCGTCGGCAGACGACGAGTCTTTCCGGCGGGCAGCGCCAGATGCTCGCGCTTGCGGCCACGCTTGCCATGCGCCCGCGCCTGTTGCTTCTGGACGAGCCCACCTCCATGCTCGACCCGGTTGCCGAGAAGGACTTTCTCGCCATGCTCTTTAGGGCAAACCGCGAGCTTGGGGTGACCGTCGTGGTGGCAACCCATGCTCCTGCGCCCATGCGCGATGTGGCTACGTGCGCCTTTCGCATGGAGGAGGGTCGTGTGCGTGAGCTTTCCCTGGACGAGGCCGTAGCCGCTTGTGCGTTTAGGCCGGAGAGCATCCGGCAGGCAACGCCTGTTGCCGCGCGGGCGACATCACGTCCCGCACTTTCCCTTTGCGACGCGTGGTTTCGCTACGAGCGCAAGGCCGACTGGGTTCTGCGCGGCCTTGACCTCGGGGCACCCGAAGGCCAGGTCACGGCCATCGTGGGTGGCAATGGCTCCGGAAAGACGACGCTCTTGCAGCTTGCGTGCGCCTCGCTGACGCCGCAGCGCGGTCGCATTTCGCGCCCGCATGCCACCTCGCAGGCGTACTTGCCACAGAGTCCGCGCGCAATCCTCTCGGCGCAGACCGTTCGCGATGAGCTCATGCTCTGGTCAAAGGGCGTTGGCTATGGGGAGGCCGACGTCACGGCCATGATGGGGCGGCTCGGGCTTGCAGGCGTGGCGGCGAGAAACCCGCTCGACCTTTCCGGTGGCCAGCAGCAGCTTGTTGCCTTCGGCAAGATGCTGCTGGCCCAGCCGGACCTGCTCATCTTGGACGAGCCTACCAAGGGCCTTGACGCTGCGGCACGAACCAAGCTCGCGCTTCTCATCCAAGACTTGCACAAAGAGGGGAAAAGTGTCCTCCTTGCCACGCATGACCTTGCGTTTGTCGCGGCCGCGGCAGATTCGGTGTCGCTGCTCTTTGATGGGGCCGTCACCTGCACAGAAAGACCCGACGAGTTTCTCACCGGGTCCTGGCTGTACCACGCGTAAGGCGCGGGCTGCGCCACCGCTGGGCGCTAGAACGTGAGGAACGGCTCCTCCATGCCCTCCTCCTCGAGGTCGTCCTCGGCAAGACCATCCAAGTCCTCCATGTCCTCGAGTTCGATCTCGTCACCGTCGTCCTCGCCCCAGCCATATGCGCTGGCAAAAAGCTCGTCCACACTCGTGTCGGGAAGCGCGCTGGTCACGGAGCACAGGCCGTCGATGGCGGGTACGATCTTCTGCCACTGGGTGATCACGGGGTCCTGCGGTATGCCCTCAAGCTCGACGAGCGAGTCGAGGTAGATCTCGCTTGCGCCCTCTAGCAGGTCCGACTCGGCGCGCACGCTCGCGAACTTGGACGCGAACTTCTCGAGCGCCTCATCTGCCGAATCTGCCTCTACCACGCACGGCATGAGGCAGTAGTTGTTTGCCTGGTCCTTGTCATCGTTGTAGCTGAAGTTTCCAACGTAGAGCATGGGGCCTCCTCCGGTCGATAGGTGCTGCACAAGCCCATCTTAGGCAATTCGACGCAGCTTGGGTGTGGTTTCCCGCAAGCGGGCGGTATGCTGTGACATAAAGTCTTGTGTGAAGGCCGCAGGCAACCGGGAAGGTGTGCTGGAATTGAGGGGGAGTGACCTTTGAAGGCGAGCAACACAACAGTTCGTCAGCGCGTCTTTGCCGCCCTCGAGGTTCCCTCGATTGTTGCCGTCTCCGTTGTGCTTGCGCTCTGTGCCGTGACGGGAGTACAGGCAGCTGCCGGTCTCACCCTGCTCGTGGTAGTGCTCTGCGTGGCCCTCTTCCTCGCAAGCTACGAGACTTCGAGACCGGCGCTCAGACAAGTCATGCCTGCTTCCACGCTGGCGGCGCTCGCTGCGGCGGGGCGCATCCTCTTTGCTCCCATCCCCGATGTGAAGCCCGTCTCGGCTGTCGCGATCGTTGCCGGAGCAACGCTGGGCAGGCGCGAGGGCTTCATGGTGGGTGCCTTGGCAGCGCTCGTCTCGAACTTCTTCTTTGGCCAGGGCGTGTGGACGCCCTGGCAGATGTATGCGTGGGGCCTTGTGGGGTATCTCGCAGGCGTGCTGGGGGAGCATGGGCTTCTCGAGCGACGCGGCGTGCTGTACGCGTACGGGTTCCTCTCGGCGCTCATGTACGGGCTCATTCTCAACGGCTGGTACGTGATTGGCTACGTTGAGCCCATCACCTGGCCGACCGTGATTGCGGCGTATGCAGCAGGCCTGCCGTGGGATTGTCTGCATGGGGCTGCGACGGTGGGCTTTCTCGCGGTAATATGGATTCCTTGGGGCGCGCGAATCCGACATGCCGTTGCGAAGTATGGGTTGTAGGGCTTGCCGCTGCCGATTGTGTTGCGGGCTGTCACACATTCGTCTCCGAATGTGTGACGAGCGCAGGTCGCAACACATTCGTCGACGATTGTGTTGCGGGTTGTCACACGTTCGTCTCGTAATGCGGCCTTTGCCGTTGAGAAGCCCTTGTCTGCCTCAATTGTGAAGAAACCCGGACTTCCCCGCAGCGCCTCCAAACCCCGTGTGCCCTCTCGCTTGCACCCAGAGCGTCAGAGAGTAAAATTTCATGGGTTACATGGGTATCGACCGCGTCCGCAGCCCGCCATCCCATCCCAGGAGATGGTTTGGCCGCGCACCGTCGCACCCGTATCCGTATCAGGTTAGACGCGCGGACGCGGGCCCGCGCCCGTTGTGGATAGGAGACTCAATGTCCGGACACTCTAAGTGGGCTACCACCAAGCACAAGAAGGCGGCAATCGACGCCAAGCGCTCGTCGCTCTTCTCCAAGCTCTCGCGCAACATCACCGTTGCAGCTAAGGTTGGCGGGGACCCCAACCCGGACAACAATGCGTCGCTCGCCGCGGCTGTTGCGCGCGCTCGCATGGTCTCCATGCCTAACGCCAAGATCAAGGCGGCAATCGACAAGGCATTTGGTGCCGGTGCCGACGCAGCCATCTATGAGGAGATCACCTACGAAGGCTACGGCCCTGCGGGTGTTGCCCTCTACGTTGACTGCCTGACCGACAACAAGAACCGCACTGCGGCGGACGTTCGCTCTGCCTTCACGCACGCTGGCGGCAACCTTGGTACCTCCGGCTCCGTTGCGTTCCAGTTCGAGCGCAAGGGCTCGCTGGCCGTCGACAAGGTGATTCGCTCCGACGAGAAGAAGGTGCCCGACCGCGAGAATGCCGTGGACGAGGACGAGTTCATGCTCGCCGTTGCCGAGGCTGGCGGCGAGGACTACGAGGATGCCGGCGAGGAGTGGATCGTCTACACTGCATACGACAAGATGCAGGATGTCCAGAAGGCGCTCGAGGCCCAGGGCATCGAGGTCAAGGGCTCCGAGCTCACGATGGTTCCCACCACCCCTACGGACGTCTCGGTCAATGACGCCAAGAAGGTTCAGCGTCTTATCGATCGCCTTGAGGAGCACGAGGACGTCCAGAACGTCTACAGCACCATGAACGTCACCGACGAAATCGCCGAGGCTCTTGCGGCGGACGAGGACTAACGCGCCTATAGAGCACCGTTTGGCGCTGGAGGCCCCAAGGTCCAGGCGCCGTTTTTTATCTAGGAGCGCATAGGGCAGCCCCACGCCGCCGACCGCCTCTGCAAGTCCGGAGGGGTCCTGCCGTAAGTGTCCCCATGTGCCCAATGCGGGGCCGGGTCGTTTATGATTGCTATCATCAGTACGTGGACGTGTGGCCTTATAAGGTGTGGAGGCAGCAATAAAAGGGATCATTCTTGCGGGAGGCAGCGGCACGCGCCTTTATCCGCTTACCACGGTGACGAGCAAGCAGCTCCTTCCCGTGTACGACAAGCCGATGATCTACTATCCGCTCTCGACGCTCATGCTTGCGGGCATTAGGGACATTCTCATCATCAGCACCCCCAAGGACCTGCCAAATTTCGAGCACCTCTTGGGCGATGGGTCTGATTTTGGCGTTTCCCTCTCCTACGCCGAGCAACCCGAGCCCAATGGTCTTGCCCAGGCGTTCGTGATCGGCGCGGGCTTTGTGGAGGGGGAGGCTTGTGCCCTCGTGCTGGGGGACAACATCTTCTACGGCAACGGGTTCTCGCGGCATCTGCGCCGTGCGGTTGCATCTGCCGAGAAGGGCCGGGCGACGGTCTTTGGGTATCGCGTTGATGACCCCGAGCGCTTTGGCGTCGTCGAGTTCGATGAGGACTACAACGCCATCTCCATCGAGGAGAAGCCCGCCCATCCCAAGAGCAATTACGCGGTTACGGGCCTCTACTTCTATGATGCGCGTGTCACGGGGCTTGCGGCCAAGGTGCGCCCCTCTGCACGTGGTGAGTACGAGATAACCGACCTCAACCGCATGTATCTGGAGGACGCCTCGCTCGACGTTATCACCTTGGGCCGCGGGTACGCTTGGCTCGACACGGGAACGATGGAGTCGCTCTACGAGGCCTCGCAGTTCGTACGTACGGTCGAAAAGGCCCAAGACCTGCCCGTTTCTGTCCCCGAGGAGATTGCCTTCGAGAATGGCTGGATTTCTCGGGACCATCTGCTCGGGTGCGCGGATCGCTATGGCAAGAGCGACTACGGAAAGCATCTACGTATTGTGGCGGAGGGCAAGATCGTTCCTGGCCGTCCATATGACAATTAGACGGAGGCTGTGGGACAAGTGGAATTTGAGAAAGAGCTGTCCGTCACCGAGACTGGCATCGTGGGACTCAAGGTGGTCGAGCTTGCCGTTCACGGTGACAACCGCGGCTGGTTCAAGGAGAACTTCCAACGTGCGAAGATGCGTGCGCTGGGCATCCCCGACATCCGCTACGTTCAGAACAATGTGAGCTTCAACTCAAAGCGAGGTGTCACGCGCGGCATCCATGCAGAGCCGTGGGACAAGTTCATCTCCGTTGCAACGGGGTCCGCATTCGGTGCGTGGGTGGACCTGCGAGAGGGGAGCGAGACCTACGGCCAGGTCTTTACGGCCACGCTCGACCCCTCCAGGGCCATCTTTGTTCCTCGCGGCGTGGGCAATTCCTACCAGGCACTGGAAGACGGCACAACCTACACGTACCTCGTCGACAAGCACTGGTCTGCCGAACTCAAGAAGACCTATACCTTCGTTAACCTCGCAGACCCCACGCTCGACATCAAGTGGCCCATTCCGCTCTCCGAGGCCGAGCTTTCGGAGGCCGACAAGCACCACCCCATGCTTGCAGACATTGTTCCCATGGAGGCGCCCCGCACGCTGGTGACCGGCTGCAACGGGCAGCTTGGCCGCGCGGTGCATGCGTTTGCGGAACAGATAGGCGTTATCGACACCTTCGACTTCTGCGACATCGACACCTTCGACCTGTCCAACCCCAAGGACTATGCCAAGTATGACTGGGGCCTGTACGGTACGGTCATCAACTGCGGCGCCTTTACTGCAGTGGACAAGGCCGAGACGCCGGAGGGCAGGAGGGCCTGTTGGGCCGCCAACGCCACGGGTCCCGCGCTCATGGCGCGCACATGCGCGGAGCACGGCATCGTGATGGTGCACGTGAGCTCGGACTACGTTTTTGACGGTACGCAAGCGCCGCACACGGAGGAGGAGGGTCTCGCGCCGCTCTCCGTCTACGGCCAGTCCAAGGCGGCAGGTGATCTTGCTGTCGAGGCGTGGCCGCTCCACTACATCGTCCGCTCCTCCTGGGTGATCGGCGATGGTCACAACTTTGTCAAGACCATGGCCAAGCTCTCGGACCGCGTGGCAGACCCCCATGACTCACTGGATGCAGTGACCGTTGTGGATGACCAGTCTGGACGTCCCACGTTCACAGACCAGATGGCAAAGGGCATATTCCACCTCCTTGGGTACCGTGGCGGTTTGGTGTGCGTTGACCCTGCCCCATATGGCATATACGACCTCACTGGTTCTGGTGCCACCAAGAGCTGGTATCAGATTGCAGCCAAGGTCTTTGAGCTCCGCAACCATAACGCCGGCGCCGTCACGCCTGTCTCTACGGAGAGGTACTACGCCAACGCCAGCGGGCCCATTGCGTCACGCCCGCACCTCTCGACCCTGTCGCTCGACAAGCTTGCCTCGACGGGCTTTGTCCCGAGGGAGTGGGAGGATCAGCTTGCGGAGTACGTCGAAACCCTGCCCAACTAGGAAGCAAGGCAACTGACAAGGAGCCCTCTGATGTCTGAGGAATTGTTCGAGCCGCACAACATTATCGTCACTGGTGGCTGCGGGTTCATTGGGTCCAACTTTGTGCGTTGGGTCGCCGAGAACCATCCCGAGTGCCACGTTACGGTGCTTGACAAGCTTACGTATGCGGGCAACCCCGATAACATCGCGGGCCTGCCGGAGTCGCAGGTGGAGCTTGTGGTGGGTGACGTCTGCGACGCCGCGCTCCTCGACCGTCTCGTCCCTGGCCACGATGCCATCGTGCACTATGCTGCCGAGTCCCATAACGACAACTCCATTCTCGATCCCGAGCCCTTCGTGCAGACCAACGTCGTGGGCACCTATAGGCTCCTTCAGGCGGCCCGTAAGCACGACGTTCGCTACCACCACATCTCTACCGACGAGGTGTACGGTGACCTTGCTCTGGACGAGCCGCGTCGCTTCCGCCCGGACGACCCCTACAAGCCCTCGAGCCCGTACAGCTCCACCAAGGCGTCGAGCGACCTTCTCGTGCGTGCCTGGCACCGCACGTATGGCGTGCGTGCCACGATCTCCAACTGCTCCAACAACTACGGTCCCTACCAGCACGTGGAGAAGTTCATCCCAAGGCAGATCACCAGCATCCTTTGCGGCATACGCCCGAAGCTCTACGGCGACGGCAGGAATGTCCGCGACTGGATTCACACCGAGGACCACTCGCGTGCGGTGTGGGACATCCTTACCAAGGGCCACATGGGCGAGACGTACCTTATCGGTGCCGATGGCGAGAAGGACAACATCCACGTGCTGCAGGCAATCCTTGAGCGCATGGGTCAGCCTGCCGATGCGTTTGATTGGGTCCGCGACCGTCCCGGCCACGACCGTCGCTATGCGATTGACCCAACCAAGCTGGAGACCGAGCTTGGTTGGAAGCCCATCCACACCGACTTCTCCGAGGGGCTTGACCAGACCGTCGAGTGGTACCGTAGCCACGAGGACTGGTGGCGCCCGGCCAAGGAGGCAACCGAGAAGAAGTACGCAGCCCAAGGGCAGTAGGGGCGGCTGGCTCCGACGGACATCGCCGCAGCCGCGAGAGCTTACCCAATGCGGCGGCGTACGACCAGGGCGGGACCGCTCAGGTGATGAACGCGGCTTGGGGCATGATCTCCAGCGGAGACAAGATTGCGCTCTTCATCAACGAGAGGCATGCCACCACAAAAGCCATCCACCAGACGGGTGCGTTCACTGTGAGCATCGCCGACCGCGACCACATGGACGTTGCCGACTATTACGGCATTGCCACCGGAAACACGCTTCCCGATAAGTTCGCGCAGTCAGGCTACCATGCGGAGAAAAGTGCGCATGTGAATGCCCCTATCATCACAGAGTTCCCGGTCACGATGGAGTGCGAGCTGGCGGAAGTCGTTCAAACCGAGAACATCCACGCCATTGTCGGCACCATCGTGAACGTGAGCGCAGACGAGAAGGTCATTGGCGAGAATGGCAAGGTTGATCCCGAAAAGCTAAACGCACTGGCCTTTGATAACTTCCAGTCGGGCTACTACCTCGTGAACCAGAAGGTTGGCCAGGCATGGAGCGCCGGCAAGGAGCTGGCCCAGAAGGCACAGCGGCAGTAGATGCTGCCAGAGCAGAACTCCCGTGAATGGCCATGGGGGACAGGCGCTACTCCGTAGAGTTCGTCAGCGATGCACCTGTGGATTTGCGTGCCGTTCGGGGCTACCCTAGCAACGATGCCATTCGGGAATCGAGCTATTACGAATTGGTCCCATGCCTTTTTCGAACGGCCTATCGTCTCATGCCGATGTCTGATGACGACATGTTGGATTGCGCGTCATTAGGGGAGGCCCCGTCAGTTTGCGGGAGCCTCCCTTCTCGCTTGAGGGCCTCTCGCAAGATCCACTCCACCTGCGAGTTGGCACTGCGCATGTCATCTGTGGCCCATTGCTCGATTGCTGCCCAGACCTGCGAATCTATGCGCAGGGGATATTGCTTTCGCCGTGTCATGCGGTCGACCAACCAGCACTAGTACAGGGAACTGGTGTTGAGGACCGGCTGTGCCTCGGACTCACCACAGAGCACCACCATGAGGTTCGATGCCATGGTGGCCTTGCGGTCATCGTCAAACTCGACGATGCCACCGTCGGAAAGCTCGGACAGCGCCATGTCCACCATGGAGACGGCACCCTCGACGATCTTCTTGCGTGCAACGATGATGGCCTCGGCCTGCTGACGGCGCAGCATGGCAGGCGCAATCTCGGGTGCATAGGCCAGGTGGGTCAGGCGGGCGTCATCCACCTCGACTCCGGCGGGAGCCAAGCGACGCCCCAGCTCCTCGCGCAGGCTGGCTGAAACCTCCTCGATGTTGGAGCGCAGCGTGATGCTGGTGTTGGATGCATCGTCATCCTCCATGTGGTCGTAGGCGTAGATGCTGGCTGCGTGGCGCAGGGCAGTCTCGGTCTGCATGGAGACATATGAGACGTAATCGTCTACGTCAAAGAGGGCCTTGGCCGTGTCGGTCACATGCCATACAACAACGGTCGCAATCTCGATGGGGTTGCCCTGCTTGTCGTTCACCTTGATACGCTCGCCATCGTGGGTGCGCGCACGTAGGGACACCTTCGTGGAGATAATGTTGGCTGCTCCCGGCCTGTGCTTGGCGTTCTCGTCTGAGGGCTCCTCTTCCGTACCAGCTGAGCCTAGGGTGCGGCTGTAGAAGGGGTTTGCCCAGTAGAAGCCAGAGTCACGGATGGTTCCAACGTAGTTGCCAAAGAGCAGACAGACCTTCGCCTCTCCCGGTTGTATGGCAATGAAGCCAGAGCTCACGAGCACAGAAAGAAACAGGAGCACAAAGCTCGCCGCGAACAGGGGGTCAGTGAATGCCGGTGCCTCCAGCTTGGTGTTGTCCGCTGCGACGAGAAGGGATATGGACCATATCATGCAGAAGCAGGTCACTATGTACATGAGTACGTTTATGGCGAGTATAGCCCAGCCAGACTTTACCTGAATGATCTTCTCGGTAGACATAAGTGCCCCTCTCTTTTAGCCTTGGTGCTGTGGCGTCATTGCGACCGACTCTTGCGGAAGTGCTTACGTGATTCTTCTTTGGCATCAAAGTGATATCAAATACATATGAATATAGACATTATTTGCGAATGTGTTGGTGTAAACGTGGCGTAATGGTTCACAAAATCGTCATGGGGCGTTTGGAGTTCCTATAGACGTAGCCGTTGGGAAGCTTAGCCTGGGACTATGCGAAGGAGCTTCTTGGCTTTTTATGGGAGCCGTTGTATCACAGTTGCAGGCTTAACCGCCGGCCACGTCACCACAGTGGGATGCCAGAGGTTCCTCGGTAGACTGTTGCCGGGCAGCCCTAAGTACGGTGGATGCCGCGTGACTGGGAGGAAGGCGTCCCTCCGATGGCTGGCTGTGCATGAAACCGCTCTATCGAACGGTTTTTCTCGGACTGCTGCATGAAATCGCGGTATCGCGGGGACTTTTTGGCTGTAAATATCAAAGGTGCAACCATAATTGCATAGAATTTAATTTTTACACATGTTTATGCAATATTCTGCATCTAATTGTTCAATGATTGATTAAAATTTGGTAACGGCACCGACGATATCGCGATTTTATGCAGCGTACGCCCGAAAACCGTACGATATCGTCATTTCATGCATCCGAGCGCTGCCGATGCGCACTATCGCTCTGCGGGGCGGCTACGTGTTCCGGCCCGAGGAGCTGCGGCAGCTCGTTGGCTAGCCAGCGTAATGCGAGGCGGCATGGATTTCCGCCCTGGCAGAGCGCTCATACCGAACTAACCCAAATGGGCGCGCCCTCTTCATTCCGCGTAGCGAGCCCTCCCCACGTGATACCGTGAAGTTAGTAAAAGTAAACTTTCTGTACAGCAGAGGGAGACTTCACAATGTTGGAGGCCGGACATACTTTTCTGGCAAGACTTGGCAAGACCAGACTGCGTCCCGGAGGGATTGACGCCACGGATTGGCTGGTTGACAAGGCCCATATTGAGCCCGATACCAAGGTCCTTGAGGTCGCATGCAACATGGGGACGACGATGATTGCGCTGGCCAAGAGGTATGGGTGCAGCGCGACGGGGCTTGATCTGGATGAGAGGGCTCTCGATAAGGCCCGCGCCAACATCCAGAAGAACCATCTGGGGGACAAGCTGCATGTTGTGCTGGGCAGTGCGTTTGACCTACCGTTTGAGGACCAGAGCTTTGACATCGTGATCAACGAAGCCATGCTCACTATGCTTTCGAATAGGGACAAGAACAGGGCACTCGTGGAATACTCTCGCGTTCTCAAGCCATCTGGGCTGCTGCTCACGCAGGACGTATGCTACAGGACTGATGACGTAGAGACCCAACAGGAGCTGCGCACGGGACTTAGCCGCGCCATCAACGTGAGTGTCGAGCCGCTTGACTGTGAGGGTTGGAAGAGCAGAATCGAGGAGCATGGTTTTGTCACAGAGCAAAAGTCTGGGGACATGACCCTCTTGGACCCGCAGGGAATGGTACGCGACGAGGGGGTGGATGGTGCCCTCAAAGTCATGCTGAATGCGATGAAGCAGGAGAACTTCGAGATGTTCGCCCGCATGTTCCACTTCTTCAATGACCACAAGAGCGACCTTGGATATGTGGCCAACTTCAGCCGTAGGGCAGCGGATGCAGCAGGGTGGCTGGCAGGTTAGGCATTCGGCGGCGTGGTCTCGTCCATATTGGGCTACCTTGGCGGCTTCACTACAGAGGGGGTTTGGAGCCATGGTAATCACGGCAGTAGCAGTTGGAACCAGGGGAGATGTGGGTCCGCTGGCAGAGCTGGGCGAAGAGATGGCCCGGCGTGGGCACGACTTCCGCATATTGACGCATGAGGCATTTCGGCCGCTGGTCGAGGAGAGGGGAGTCACCTTTTTCCGGTTGGATACGGATGCAGGCCATGCGATGCAGTATCTCGTGACGGACTACAAGACAAACATGGACTTCATGCGGGGAATGCTCAAGCTGAAAAGGGAGAACCCCTGCTTTATGGACCAGACGCTTGAAGCCATATGTGGTTCGGATTTGGTGATGTACGGCACGTGCGCGGCGTTTGCCAGGCACGCAGCGGAGTATTTGGGCATACCCTGCGCAAGACTCTTTTTCAGTCCCATGGATCCGACCAGACAGTATTCCCTCTACAGTGAGGACTACGACTCGGAAGAAGTCCTTAAGAGCTACGACGGGCTGCCCACCGGCTTGAACCTGATGACCATGATCGCCTTAAACAAGTGGCGCAAGTCAGTTGGGCTTCCCAAGTGGAAAATGGGCAGCACGTATACCGAGATGAATGGTCGCAAGGTGCTGACGTTTTACCCCACGAGTCCGGCATTGATGCCTCCGGATCCAGCGTGGGGCAATCACATCCATGTGACGGGGTACTGGTATCATCCGGAGGAATCAAAGCGGGAGTACAACGCGCCTGATGACTTGAAGGCATTTCTGGAAGCTGGCGAACGACCGATTTTCGTGGCCTTTGGGAAGGCCGAGTCACCGAATCTTGCGCGTCTCCAGCAACTTACGCTGGAAGCTCTCAAGAAAACTGGCATTAGGGTTGTTATCCAGGCAGACCAGATTCCTGTGGAAGAAAAGAGAAATACCGATAGGCTCTATTTTATCGACGCGGTCCCCTATGCCTGGATATTTGAGAAGGTAAGAGCCGTCGTCCACCACGGCGGAAACACGACGAATGGGCTGGGCCTTAGAGCCGGGCTTCCCACCCTCGTGATACCGCTGGCCTTGGATCAGTATTTCTATGGGAGAGTGGATCACCGGCTTGGGTGCGGCCCCGCACCGCTCTACATAAGAAAGAGGCTATGCACCGAAGATGAGCTGCAAGAGGCGCTGCAGGATCTGACAAGCGGAAGATACGATGGGGCAGCACAGGAAGTTGCCGATAGGATAAGGCTTGAGGATGGGGTTAACGAGGCCGCAGATGCAATCGAAGCATACTGTGCCGGAGGATAGTTTGGGCCTATCTTGTTACATGCCCGTTCCGACGCTGCCGTTACGAAAACGAACGTGCGCATGCTCTCAATGGTGAATCGGCTCGTCCATCCAGTAGTACTTCGCGAGGCACACGGGGATGATCAGCTCGAACCTCGTGACTATTTCCTCGTTGGTAGCTTGCATGCCACCAAGAATCCAGTCGCGCATCATCCACGTGCCGTCAACGTCTTTCGCTTGGATTGCGAATGCGATGCGCGGGTCGCGGATGCTTGCACCGTTGCGTGCGAGCAGGCCTTTGTCGGAGTGCATTGTGGACTTGATCTCATAGTCAAGCGTGCAGCCCGTTTCCCGCGATGAGTACGGGTGCTGCATGAAGTCGAGGTTCTCCCGGAAGGCCCGAAACTGCCTTCGGTACATCTGCTTCCAGTCCGGCCGGAAGCACGCCCTGTCCACGACGACGATGCCCTCCTGGGTCGGCTCGGCATAGAGTTTGTTGGCAAGCTCGTACTTGTCGGTGTAATAGCGGTAGAACGTCTGCTTGCTGACCTCAGCGGTGTCGACGATTCTCTTCGTGCTCAGCTTCTCAATCGGATAGGCTCGAATGAGGTCGACCGCAGCTTGCCGGATTAGCCTTTTCGCGTTCATGCGCCCCACCTACACGGATTCTTTGATTGTGGCGCCCTACTCCTCGACGTTCAAGCGCTCGACCCTGAAGATCACCGGCCGTGTGCCATCGGAGCAGCAGGTGATCATCTCGTTTTCGTTCTTCATCCAACCGTTCATGATAGAGCCACCCTGCAGGCCCGTATAGATATAGCGTGCGATGGCGTCCCAGGCCTCCGAGCAGAACGGCTTGCTTGGCCCGCCGGCTGTCTCGCTGGGGTCAGCATCGGTGTGGACAAGCGTGTTTTGGCCCATGTGCCAGAAGTCATCCCGGTCTCCTTCACGGTAGAAGACAAACTCGTCTCCAGGATGGTACACAGGGCAGACGCCCGACGTTGGATCTTTGCAGTATTGCTCCTGCAGCTCCGGGTACAGTTTCGTTTCCAGAACGGTGACCTTTACGCGATGCTTCATGCTTGGTGCTCCTTCTCGTTTGGCATGTTACGTCTGATGCGCACCACCATTCTGGCAGACCAGTCGGAGGATTCCGATTCACTCATCGCGCGACCGGTATGATATGTGACTCACGGCGTAATTGGTCACGTTATCTCAGCCCCAATGGAATTACACACGGCTGGGGCCCGGACGGGTGAAACCGCAGGTCTTCATGAAGCTTGGACTCGGCCGTGTGTAATTCGGCGCGGTGCGCTCACGTTGTGTGCGTTGAGGGGATGCCAGCGGACTGGCCCGGAGCCGTAGGGCTAGCCACAAGATTCCGAATTGACGGTTGGTGGCAGTTTTGGGAAAATTCCTTATGTGTTATCTCGGAAGCAGCAATCCTCCAACCTGCGGTTTACCAAACATTGAACCAGTTTGTACTCAGGAGAACCACGAAAAACTGCCACCAACCGTAAAAACGCGCCAACCCACTCGGAATCCCGCCCATTGCTATCCGTCTCACGGCGCCACGCTGGCACGAATTGACGGTTGGTGGCAGTTTTTCGAGCATGCCCCGAGTATCAAGAGGTTTCATCTCTGATGAGCCGCAGGTTAGGGATTTGCGACTCCAGCAGCACCACATCAAGAATTTGCCAAAAACTGCCACCAACCGTCAATTCGTGCATGGTGCCTCCGGCAAAAGTCTCTGGACAGCCGCATTGGCCTGGAAATATGGATCTCGGGGGTATTTTGTCACTGGGCACTGCGCTGAAAGTGCCTCACACATTACGGCTCGAGTACCATCTGATTCAGATGTATTTCAGCGACTAACCGAGGTGAAAACTACGTTGCGGCCGGTGCGGGTGCGGAACTTGCTGCCGGTACATCGGTCGCGTTCATGGCACCAACTGCTGCCCTGTGGGTCGCAACGACATGCGGTGCGGCTTCAGCCGGCACCGCCATCCCCACACCCTCCGGGTGCAGTAGCTGCCAATGTAGTATGAGATGCCTGATGGTGAGAAGAAGGACGCCAACCATCCTGGCGAGACCATGGTGGTGCCTGCCATCGTCTGCGACTTTGTGGCGATTGCCTCCAAGCAGGTTATCGCGATTTTCGCCTGTACTGGCCTTCTCGTGCTGATGACGGCTCTCTATATAACCGGCCGCTTCAACTCATACGAGACCGAGAAGCGACGGATTCGGAAGCTTCTGAAGAAGTTTGATCAGAAGCCCGAGTTTGATGAGTGGGCTGTCTCAGAGAGTTCCGGTGGGCACCCTGGCGACATGTTGTAGTAGGTGGCGGCTTTATAGATCTCCCTTGTCTGAGTAATCTGTAAAGAGGCCTTGAATAGTGCCCATTCTGAGCAGCCGCAAGCCTGAGCACCTGCGCTAGAACCTTGCTGCGGCAGACATCAGGCTCTCTGCCGATGAGGTTGCCGAGACCGACAGGCTCTCGAGCGAGCTTGACCTCATGGTCTTCGGCGACCACAGGAAGAAGGAAGGCGAGTAGCGGAGGTATGTGGTCGTCTTCCAGGTGGGTTGTCTTGCTGGATGAGCAATCGTATCGTCCTTTTGACTCAGATTGGGTATGCCTTGGAGAAGAGCATCGGTCTCGGTAGTACTGCCTTTGACATGGCTGTGCTCTATCTGCACTTGGTTGCAACGCTTCTCTTCAGAGTAAGCATAAAGTGATTCGTGTAGAATATCTTTAGTATTTGTAGAAGCGAACGGAGACCAGCTATATGAAGTCAAGACCTAGAGACTGATTTGTTCGACCGA
>NZ_DBHHPX010000020.1:0-49866 GCF_057241865.1 Tractidigestivibacter sp. | reverse complement strand
GGGACTGGGAGAGCGTCAGCCTGGAGGAGCTCGGGAAAAGGATCGATGACTACATGGAGTGGCACGACACAAAGAGGATCAGGCGCTCGCTGGGCTCGATGAGCCCCTTGGCATACAGGCAAAGCCCAGCCCTTGCAGCCTAGCGAGAACGGTACGGAAAAGCGGTACCACCCCCAACCCGCAACTCTGAGGCTATCAAACACAGCTTGGCGAGGAGAGCGGCGGGCGCGGAGCTATAAACGCAGTGGCGCTCCGGGGGGTGCGCCGGTTGCGGACACTGGGCCTCCGTCACTGCCCTCACGCGCATCGGACACGCCATGGCTAGGCCGGAGTCATCGTATCTGCAGCCGAGATGTGGCAATGCGGGGCTGCGTCCAGAACGGGGAGCCTCAACGAGCCTCGAGCAGAGACTCTTCGACAAGGACAGTTGGGGCTCCTTGCTACCGGCGTCTGCGACATCGCATCGAACTTCGAAGTTTGCGCAGTGCGTTCCGCGGTCTTTCCTCTGCTCAATCAGCGCCCCGAAGACATCAGATGAGACAACTATGCCCTTGTGAGAAGCGTCGTGGATTTACCTCCGCCAGACGCTCAACAGTTCACCCAAGACCACTGAGCCTACCAAAGAATGCTCCACAGCTACGCTACTCTACTATCCACGTCCTCCAAAATCCGGGGAGTGAGCGGACCCTCATGAACTGTCTCTCCCGGCTCAGAGCCCGTCTCGCGTAATACATCAACGAGGTCGAAACGCCACACGGCAAGAGGATCCATCCTCTCTATATGGAAAAAGGTACCCGTGAAGACACTTGCGATTGATGCCTCCCCCCACGAATACGGAGCTCTTTATCGTGCTAAACGACGCCCTCCACAGTCTCTTCGGCGGAAGACCTGATGCGAAGGACGGTCAGGACGGCCTCATCCCTTGAGGCAAGCTCGAGCCCTTCTTCCAGAAGGGTTTCGCATAAGATAGTCTTCGTACATGCAGGAGCATCGAATAGTTGACGCATCGAGCCTTGAGCGTCCCCTCGACCATGCCTGTGATATCGCTCGTAACGAGTAATTCCAAGAAGAGCGCCAGAGTATAGGCGCTGACAATACTTAACGTTGCGTGCGGCGGGAGGGCCTGCATATGCAGGTCCTCCCGCCGTTCAAACTCAAAATTAGTGCATAGAGGCTATGAAGCAGTGTATAGCTCCCGCGCTACCACACCGCGCGTCTTATAGCACCTCCCCAGCTTGCTGGCAAAGAGACTTCTTATGAGAGGAATGTCCTCATTCTTCATCACCGATTTTGGAAGGACAACCATCTGGTCAGCATCTCGATAGATGATGAACTCCTGCGCAAGCTCGAAAATGGCAGAGACGTTATGCCATCCGACCTTCTCAGAATCCGGATTTCCGCTTATACGAAACTTCATCCAGTCATCGCTGATGGAGATGCTTCTGTCGCGTTCAGGCAACCCGCTGTCGCGATATTCGCGCCAGCCCCTTTCACAGGAGAAGACAAGCAGAGGTACGGAGAGAAGTACCACGATATAGCAAATCTGAACTACATTCGACAGGCTCAGTCTGCCAAAGACGTTCATGCAGGCAAGCATGATTGCCCCGACCCATGCAGCAACCACGAAAACCAACTGGTTTCGCTTGCGTGCGAAGGCATTAAAGTAGAGCGCCTTGCGAAACGTGGGGGCATCGATCTTAAACTTGTATGTATACGTCATGGTCTATCTCTCCGCACGAATCTCTAGTACTGGCCGTACTTCGTCTTGACGAACACCTGCATGGCGGCAACATTCTCGTCGGAGATGGGAACGTAGGTGCCGCCGGTAGCACGAATGCGCCAATAGATTTCAGCAACCATTTCCAGTACAGTGGAAACCTTGAAGGCACCATCCATATCCGCGCCGATACAGACCGCTCCATGATTGCGCAGGAGGCAGGCATTCGATTTTTTGCCCATGGCCCTTACTGCAGCATCTGCAAGTTCGACCGTCCCAGGCAGACAGTAGTCTGCGCAGCGCACAGTATCTCCAAGCGCCTGGGCCGCTTCGTCGTGAAGATTGATGGGGATATTCTCCCCCATCGACGAGAACACCGTCGAGAAAATGGGATGGGTGTGGACGCAAGCCGAAACCTCAGGGCGAGCATTATACATACCGCGATGCAGGTCGTGCTCGATTGAGGGGCGTCTGTGTCCCTGCACAAGATTGCCTTCGAGGTCATATACATCGATATCATCGTCGACAATCTCGTGGTAATCCATGCCGCTGGGCGTGATATACATGAGTCCAGTCTCTCGATCACAGCAGCTGATATTTCCCCAGGTAGCCACGGTAAGGCCGGAGTCAATCATGCGGACACCAGACAATCTGACAAGCGTTATCAGCTCCGGCTTGATATCTTTTACGGAAGGCATGTAAATGAATCTCCTTCTTTCCTATCTCCGCTACTCGGTTGCCTCAGCAGGAACGCCGACCTGATGGTTCACCGCAGAGTTCTCAATGAACGCATGGATGGCATCCATGTTCTTGTGGACAAGGATGTAGCAGACAACGTAGACGGCAACAACGGCAGCGATGATGATTGGATTCTGGCTGAGGAACGCCATGAAGATGATGGCGCCAACAGGCTGGCCAAGGATAACAAGGGAGGTAATCATGCCATAGGAGCCCATATCAATGCCCGTAGAGACAGCGACCTGCGTGAAAGCAGCGCCCGTCAGCGAGCAGCAATAGAGGTCGATAATCATGAAAATCAGGCCACCGATAAAGGACTTGACAATATTGCCGTTCGAGCAAGCGACGAAAGGCTGGATGATGTAAGGAATGGCGACAAGGTCGAGCATCGGGAGCGTGAGGTTACCCGGAAGGATGAATGCGACGAGCAGGGTGACCGGCATGAGCAAGATGCCCGTAATCAGAGTTGCTGCCTCGCCGTAACCAGTAGCGTCATTCACTGCCAGGTACCATTCGCGGTTGCCCGTTCCCGCTTTCTTCATCTTCTTCTTGCCTGCTTCGGTGATAGCAGAGAAGGAGCCAGCGAAGATGCCCGAGACCTTCGGGAAGACAGCCATAACCGCAGCCGTCGCAATGCCACATGTCGTAATCTCGCCCCAGGTAGCAAGCTCACCCAGCTTATTGAAGTCGCCAATCACGCCGATAAGAAGGCCGAGGAACAGGCCGAGCGTCATTGGCTCGCCGATAAAGCCGAGCTTCTGACGAAGCGCCTGGGGGTCGGCATTGGTCTTGTAGAGGCCAAGCTTGTCAAGAAGGAGATTGAGAGGAACGGCTATGATGCCGCAGGTTGCTGTATGAAGGGATGCGATGGAGCAGTTCGGATAGCCGTAATAGGTAGACCAACGCTTGGCAATGATCTCGGTGCACAGGAGGGTATAGAGCTGCTGCACGACCATGCATGCCATTGCAAGCCAGAAGCTACCGGTCAGGACGAAGAGGCAGGAGCCCCATGCGAAATACGAATAGTTGTTCCACAGATCACCCGCTTGGAAGATTGTCGTATACCTGATGAGGTACAGGATGACCTGAAGCGCAATTGCAACGGCTATATAAATCATACCCACCTGATATGAATAGGCGATGATCGAAGTCGTTTGCCAGCCAAGGTCGACAATGGGCAGGTTGATACCGACGGAGTTGATCATGTTGCTAATGATTGGCTGAAGAATCGGACTATATGTGCCAATGACCAAGGAGAAGCCCTCGAGACCAACGCCGGCCGACAAGGCGGAGAAAAAAGCCTTCTTGGGCTTCACGCCCATAGCGAGGGCAATGACGAAAATAAAAACAGGGACAAAGACCGCGGCCTTGAACGTCGTGAAGAAAAGGTTCAAGGCGTTGAGAAATGCGTCCATTCTTTCCCTTTCTCTCTCTTATTGCTGATTCCCTCCTACCGGCCTTACTTGCCTTCCTTATGCAGAAGGTCGAGCACCTGCTCGAGGAATTCCGCGTCACCAAGACCAGTGATAAGGCCCATTGCGGAGAATGCAGGCACTCCATGGGAGTCGCCGATGGGACTGGAATTGGCGATAAAGTCATACTTGCCACGCATCAGATAGCCATCAAGCTCGGAGGGGTTGCACTCGTCGGCCTCCGCGTCATAGCCCTCGTCAGAGAGCATATCGACGATCTTGTTGGCCATCATGTGGGATGTCACGACACCAGACCCGCACACTGACAGGAACTTGACTTTCTTGGACATGGTTTCTTCCTTCTTCCTTCCTCACTATGCCGGACCCTCCGGCAAATTGACGCTAATTGACCCTCGGTGCCAGCAGGCCATATAGCTCGTCCGCGCTCTTTGCAGCCCGGATACTTTCAAGCAGTCCGCAGTCTTGGATAACAGCCATGATTTTCTGGAGCGTCTCCAGCTGCTTACCTGGATCTTGGATAGCAAGCATGAAAACCACTTCTGGATGCAGCGTTATTTCTGGTGAACCCATCTGCTGGAATTCGATGGGATGCGCGAGAGTTGCCACGCCCATCGATGTCTCATTTATATTCGATGCTGCACAATGTGGGATGGCGATATCAAATGCCACCGCAGGCAAGCCAGTGGGATATTCTTCTTCCCTATCGAGAATGGCCTGCATGAATGATGGCTTCACTAGGTCTTCGTCCAGAAACTCATTTGCAAGCTTGTGGAGCAAATCCTCTTTGGACGAAGCTTCCAGATTCACGTTTACAAGCTCTTTTCTTAAAAGCATATTGAAGTTACCCTCCGCTCCATATATTGCCGACGCTCAAAGATGTCTTCACGCCTATGGAACCAGGTCCTCCCCGTTCTCCCTTTCAGGCCGGCCTTTAGGCATGGCAATCGGAGCGAGCCCCATGTCCTTGCGAATGCCTTCCAGCCCGGCAACCTGCTCTGCGTCAAGTCCGCGTCCTCCCCCGAGCTGGTTCACTATAAAGTTGATGTGGGCGTAATTCTCGAGCACTTCCATGCGGGCAAAAGCTTCCCTGAGCGTCGTTCCCCATGTCAGAGCTCCGTGATTCGATAGAAGCACCGCTCCGTAGCCTTTCACATACGGAGCAATTCCATCTGGCACGTCATATGTTCCGGGCTTTGCATATTTGGCAATTGGGACAGCGCCAATCTGGAGCATCGCTTCAGACAGAATCGGCTCGTCCAGTGGAATGCCAGCAATCGCGTAAGAAGTCGCGTAAATCGGGTGCGCATGGACTACAGCCGTGACCGTATCGCTCTCTGCGTAGACGCGCAGGTGCATCTTCACCTCGCTGGACGGCTTCGCTCCTTCAGCCGCGAGCACTTTCCCATCCAAGTTCATCTTCACGATCATTTCTGGTGTCATGAATCCCTTGGAGATACCAGTGGGCGTCACGATGATTTCAGAGTCAGATATTTTGACGGAAATGTTGCCGTCATTGGTTACGACATAGCCATGTTCATACATTCGTCTTCCAACTTCGACAATGGAGTGGCGCGCCTCCGCTTCAGGCATATATATCTGTTGCATTTCCTTCACCACCCTTCCATATTTAAACATTTTCCAACAGATACAATCAATACAATGCAATATATAACGCATACTGTTGATGATGTAATAGGAATATTGTTGGTTTTCTGCCCGATGTTATTGTTTTGCCGGTGAGCGGCGATTGACGGAAAGGCTGGGGCAGCATCGGACAAAATAGGTCATCATTTATGCTCTACCAAGGTTTCTAGGCTTTCGGACTGGTGAGCTATGATTGGTGCAGTTAGACGTCAAAAAATAGCAGAGCTTGTACACGAGAAGAAAAGCGCTTCGGTATCAGAGCTGGCAAGCATCTTCTCAGTTACCGGCGAAACCATCAGAAGGGATCTCAAGGCCCTCGAATCTGAAGGCACGCTAAAGCGCTCGTATGGCGGAGCCTATGTCCAGACCGGCGTCGACAATCTTGTGGACGTTAATATCCGCACCACCGCATACCGCGGCAGCAAGGAAGTAATCGCCTCTCGCTGCCTGCAGTTCGTAAATAACGGAGACACAATCTTCCTGGACAATTCCACCACCTGCTTCTACATAGCGAAGCTTCTCCAGGACATGCGCATAACGGTGCTGACCAATAATCTGATGATCCTTAATTTGCTTTCAAAATGCCCCAATATCAGGCTCATTGGCATCGGCGGCAACTATTCCACCACCGAAAAAGCCTTCTATGGGCCGATTGCAGAGCTGACGATAGGACGCTACTATGTGGATACATCATTCCTTTCCTGCCGATCGCTTTCGCTGAAGAGCGGGATTACCGATTCTACGGACCGGTGGAATGATGTGAGGAGAATTGTTCTCGAGCACTCTCAGCGCACCTATTTTGTCGCCGACTATTCCAAATTCGACAACACGTCCTTTGTTCATCTCTGCGACTTCAACGAGGTGACGGGAATCATTACCGACCACCCCTTGAGTGAAGCGTGGCGTGAGAGCCTCGACAAGACAGGCTGCATTCTGATTGACGAGGATTAGAACGCGCACCCAGACAGACTTCGCGAGAAACAGAATGGTAGCGCAGCAGTCTTCCGCCTGCCGCCATCTACGCTGCACTTCAGCGAACGCATAACTATATTTTGGCCTGCCTCAGAATCCTGCGGTTTTGCTGGCGAACGCAGAGCCTTACTTCCAATGCTCTGTGTTCGCGCCCCGCGAACTCCCGCACCCGCACGCACAAGGGGGCCCGTCGACACATTGAACTGCGCCCCAAAACTTGGACGGGCTAAATAGAAATCAGGTTGCCAGGGCCTGGCCCCGGAACTCCTCCGGGGTCAGGCCCTTCAGTTTCACCTGCCTCCTCTTGGTGTTCCAGTGGATTGTATATTCCTCGAGGTCCGCCTTGAGGCTCTCGAAGTCCGGCCAGGTGCGCCCTCGGAAGAACTCGTCTTTGATGTGCCCGAAGACCTGCTCGGTGGCGCCGTTGTCGAGGCAGTTGCCCTTCCTGGACATGCCCTGGACGATCCCCGCCTCCCTGAGCCTCGAGCAGTACCTTTCGTGCTGGTACTGCCAGCCCATGTCGGACTGCATCACCGGGTGCGCCCCCTCGGGGACCTCGGGCAGCAGCATGTCGAGCATCTCGCCCTGCTGGGCCATGTCCGGGTGCCTGGATATCGAGAAGGCCGGAATCCCCTTGCTGCCGAAGTCGCACACGGGCGCGAGGTAGGCCTTGCCCCAGGGCTGCCTGAACTCGGTGACGTCGGTGCCCAGCTTCTGCCAGGGCCCGTCGGCGGAGAAGTCCCTGCCCGGCACGTTCTCGAAGGTCTCGCCGACCTCCCCCTTGTACGAGTCGTGCCTGTGGTAGTCGGTCTCGCGGCGGATCCCGCAGGAAATCCCGATCTCGTGCATCATCTTGAGCACGGTCCTGTCGGCTGTGGCCGCGCCCCCCTCGGCGCGCAGGCACATGGCGATCTGCCTGTGGCCGCAGCCGTTGGCGGTCCTGCCGAATATCTCGCGGGCCTTGTCCCACAGCCCCGGCCCCGTGGGCGACCTGGGGTTCTTGAGCGCCCAGTAGTAGCTCGACCTCGCCAGCCCCGCGGCCTCCAGCAGGTCCGCGAGGGGGTACTGCCCTGAAAGCCCGCTCACGACTGCCGCCCTCTCGCGGCTCGAGAGCGCTTCCCCGCCTTCAGGGCGATCGATTTTTTAGGTAGGCGTTCTCTGCCTCGAGCTTCTCGACCCTCCGCTCGAGCCCCCGCTCGCGGGTGGGCTCGACGGGCCTCGGCTTCGATCCGGGCGGCCTGCCCTTGGGCCTGGGCCCGGGCGCCTCGGCGCCGACCTCGCGGTACGCCTCGCACCACCTGTCGAGCGGGGTGCGCGAGGCTATCCCGAACCGCTCCATCGCCTGCGCCTTCGTGACGCCCTCCTCGACGACCGCCCGGACGGCGGCCAGCTTCGTCTCGTAGTCGTATCTCCTGTGGGCCCCGCCCATGTCCAGCAGCCCCTCCGCGCCGATCGCCCTGTAGGTCAGGTGCCATTTTCGCACGGTCGACGCCGACAGGCCCAGGGTTCCCGCGACCGCCTCATGGCCGACGCCGGAGCCGAACATCTCTGCGGCGCGCCGCCTCGTGCCCTCGTCGTGGCGGCTGCCAGAGTTGACGGACATAAAGAACGCCTCCCATTTCTCATGTCCAAGAAATGGGAGGCGGTTCACATGCCGGCGGGCTCCCCTTTTCGTTCAACCTTAGCCGGCGCGGCCGCGTGACTTGTTAGAAGTTCACCGGCTCGTCGTAGTAGCAGCACTTGAGGATCTTCTCGAAGTCCGCAGCAGTGGTCTTGCGCGGGTTCTCGGGCGTGCAGGCGTCCTTCTCGGCGTTGGCAGCGATGGTCGGGAGCTTCTCGAGGAACTCCTTCTCGGAGACCATGACGGACTCGCCGGTGGCATCGGCCTTCACGCCGCCGTTGGCGTAGTTGTTGATGCTCTGCGGAATGTTGAGCTGGTCGTTCATGTGGCGAATCTCCTGGACCAGGCTCTCGATCAGCGCATCGTCGCTGTCGCCCGACAGGTGCAGGATCTCCTTGGCGACATAGGCGTAGCGCTCGTGGGCACGCGGGTCCTTGGAGTTCCACTGGATGGCCTTGCCCAGATACATGGCGTTGGCGCAGCCGTGGATGATGTGGCCGTTCTCGAAGGCAGCACCGGTCTTATGCGCCATGGAGTGCACGATGCCCAGCAGGCCGGAGGAGAAGGCGATGCCGGCGAGGCACTGCGCCTCGTGCATGTGCTGGCGTGCGTCCTTGTCGCCAGTGTAGGAGACGGGCAGCCACTCGTGGATCTCGCGGATGCCGTGCAGGGCGTCGGCATCGGTGAACATGGACGCGGCGGTTGAGACGTACGCCTCGAGGCAGTGCGTGAGGGCGTCCATGCCGGTGTGCGCACAGAGCTTGGCGGGCATGGAGTACGTGAGCTCGGGGTCGACGATGGCGACGTCAGGCGTGATCTCAAAGTCGGCGATGGGGTACTTGATGCCCTGCTGGTAGTCGGTGATGATCGAGAAGGCCGTGACCTCGGTCGCGGTGCCGGAGGTGGAGCTGATGGCGCAGAAGTGGGCCTTGTGGCGCAGCTCGGGGATGCCGAAGACCTTGCACATGTCCTCGAACGTGCACTTGGGGTACTCGTACTTGATCCACATGGCCTTGGCCGCATCGATGGGCGAACCGCCGCCGATGGCGATGATCCAGTCCGGACCAAAGTCCTGCATGAACTTGGCGCCCTTCATGACCGTCTCGACCGACGGGTCGGACTCGACGCCCTCGAACAGCTTGACCTCAAAGCCGGCGTCCTCCAAGTCCTTCTGGACATCCTGCAGGAAGCCGCCGCGACGCATGCTGTGACCACCGGAGACGATGATGGCCTTCTTGCCCTTGAGGTTCTTGACCTCGTGGCGAGAGCCCTCACCAAAGTACAGGTCACGCGGGTTAGTAAAACGTCCCATAAGCACATCCTCCAATTCACTGGCCGCCACCGATGGTGGCAAATGTTCGAGAAGGCCGTTTGGCCCTCTCTGATGCCCTACCTGGAACAACACAAAGCCTGACGGGCAGCACAACGCATACCTCCAGCCCGTCCTTGAAAGCCGACCCATCCTACCAAATGCGAGATGGAGACGAGCCTCTTTCTAGCAAACGGTTTTATGCAGGCACAAGGTCGCGTCCTTGCTCCACCGAGGTGCTTACCCTTGGGATTCTCTGACACCCGGCCGTGACCAAATCGTCATAGTTTCAACACATTACAGAATCGCGTGCAACTGGTGTGCGACCCGCTCACGACGCGCGCCACACACAGGAAGGGCGCCTGGTGCCACCAGCACCATGCGCCCAACCGTACGCCACGAAAGCCTCGCCCCAGGTGAGGGGTACACCCTACGCGGTGACCTTGGTCTTAGCGTCTATGGCTACGTCGCGCTTGGACACCTCGACGTGCTTGCGGCCAAGCTCGGACCACTCGGGCTCCTCGTCGGGGATGGAGCCGGCCTTCTTGGTGAAGAACTCCTTCAGGCAGTTGTAGGCGACAATGACGCCCAGCACCACGAGAAGCACTGCAAAGACGAGCTGGATGCCCGAGGTGACAAGCACGGACGCACCGGTCGAGGTGGTGCCAAACAGGCCGTAGGTGCTGATGGCCACGACGCAGCCAGCAAGCGACTGAACCAGCGACGTGAAGGTGCAGCAGAGCAGGAATGCCACAGGCACGTAGAGCATCCAGCCCTTACGACCAGTAACCTTGCAGAAGACGGCGATGGTAATCATGGTCATGCCACCGAGCAGCTGGTTTGAGGCGCCAAAGAGCGGCCAGATGCTGAGGTAGCCGCCAAAGGTGAGCGACAGACCGCCGAGCAGGGTGACCACGGTCGCAAACCAGGGGTTGCCCACAACCTTCATGATGCCGGCCTTCTCGGTGCTGACGGCACGGGCGTCGTTGGTCTTAGCGAAGAACTCCTGCAGAGAGACACGGGCGATACGGGCCACGGCGTCAAGCGAGGTGAGCGCCAACGCCGAGACGCACATGGTCATGAAGACCGTTGCGATGGTGGAGTTGATGCCCATGAGCTCGACACCCTTGGCCACGCCACCGGCAAAGATCTGGAAGGGCGTTGCATTGCCCGCGTTCATGTCCTTGTACATGATGGCCGCGATGACAACCGCGAGCATGCCCACGAAGGACTCGAGCACCATGGCGCCATAGCCAACGGGGAGCGCATCGGTCTCGTTGGCAACCTGCTTGGAGGAGGTCCCGGAGGAGACGAGGCTGTGGAAGCCCGAGAGGGCGCCGCAGGCAACGGAGACGAAGAGCACGGGAAAGAGGAGCTGGCCGCTTGCATTGGTGAATCCAACAAAGGCAGGGGCGGTCATCTCGGCCTGGCCGTTCACGCCCATGGCAAAGATGCCGAGCACGGCGGCAACGATCATAACGACCATCATGATGGTGGTGAGGTAGTCACGCGGCTGCTTGAGCTTCTGGATGGGCATCGCGGCGGCAAACACGAGATAGGCCATCGTGACGGCAATCCAGCCGTTGGTATCGAGGTAGATGGGGGACTGCATGCCCACGGCAAACATCGCAACGATGAGCACCAGGGCGCAGACGAACTGCTTCCAGCCCTTGAGGTCGAACCTGCGGCAGAACCAACCAAAGGCGATGGCGACAAACGTGAAGAGCAGCGAGATGGTGCCTGCGGCAGCGCCGTAGTAGGACCTGGCAAGGTCAACCCCGCCGCCGTCGGCGGCAACCACCTTGAAGGTGCTCGCGACCATCGAGGTGAAGGCAGCGATAACGATGAGGCAGAACAGCCAGCTAAAGATCAGGAAGAGGCGGCGGCCCGTCTTGCCGATGTACTTCTCGATGAGCTGCGCAAGCGACTTGCCGTTGTTCTTCATTGAGGCGTAGAGGGCGCCAAAGTCATGCACGGCGCCAAAGAAGATGCCGCCGACAAGGACCCACAGCATAACGGGAACCCAGCCAAACGCCATGGCAACGATGGTGCCCTGGACGGGGCCTGCGCCGCAGATCGAGGAGAACTGGTGCGCAAAGACCGTGAAGCGTGATGCCGGCGAGAAGTCCTTGCCGTCCTCCATGCGGACCGCAGGGGTGAGCGCTTTGGGATCGACACCCCACGACTTGGCTAGCCAGCGCCCGTACCCGAGGTAACCAATAATCAGGACCACCGCACTTATCAAGATGATCGCGATACCGTTCATGTCGTCTTACCTCCTTTGGGTAGGGCGCCGCGGATCTTTTCCGCTGATTGCGCTCGGTGCGGGGCATGGTACATCCTTTGGGGCTGGGCCGAAGCCCCTCGAAGAGAGCCAAACTGTTGGATATTTCTGCAATTCTCTGTATGAATTAGGATAGAGGCCAAATGATTTCCTTAGATATTGGATACGGTAAGTCGGCTCAACAACGCTGCTCGCAATGGAGGCCTCTCCAAACTTTCTCCAAAACGTAATCGTTTTGGGCCTTAGTTCGAAACAATTTCCCAACGTTTACCGTCCTCTGGTGACCGTTCATAGCAATTGTCGTATTGAGGCGCACATTAAAGGGGCAAGGCATCCCGTTCCCTACGGCGGACGATAATCTTTGACACATGGGATACCATGGGGAACATCGAAGGGAGGCAGCCGTGTCGTATGACCCGAGGAGAGAAGACTACCAGCGCCTGGCGCTGCGCTATGCGCAGTCGCTGCCAAAGGGCAACCCGGTGGCTGCCGCTCACGCGTTCACGGACTTTGGTCGTCGCTTTGCCCGCGATAGGGACACGCTCCCTCAATCGGATGCCGACCGCGCCTTCCACCTGGTGGCCGTTGCCGCCGAGGTCATCGACTACCAGCTGCCCTTCTCCAGCGAGGCCAAGGCAGGCTCGCTCATTTCGCGTGGCCGCGACCTTCTTGACGAGGCCATCTCGCTTGACCCCAACTGCTACGACGCCATTCGCATGCGCGCCTCGCGCACAAGCCTCACGTTCGACGCGCAGTTCGCCTTCCTCTCCGAAGGCACCGACGAGGTTCTGGCTTCCTGCCAAGCCACGCGTGACGCGGTTCCCGATGACGGCGATGACGAGCGCATCGCCCTTAGCCGAGACATTGCCATGCGCCCCTATCGGCGCTGGATGGCCGCGCTTGCCGAGGAGGCTCTCATCTGCGGGCGCAACCGCATCTGCATAGAGACTGGCGAGCGCCTGCTTGAGCAGGACCCCTCCGACCAGTCAGACGTGCGTTTCACGCTGGCCCTTGCCTACGCCAAGCTCGAGGATGCGGCGTCGCTCGACGCACTGGCCAAGCGCTACCAGGCCGTTGTTCCCCCCCGCGCGACCGATGACGCCTGGATGGGCATAGCCCACCTGGCACTTGCCCACAAGAGCCATGACATGGCCCTGGCGCGTCAGCTCCTCGAACGCCTGTGCAGCACCTACGAGGGCTACGCCTCGGCACTCATCACCCAGATGGAGCTTCCGGATGGGGTCTTTGCTCGCCTGGCAGTGCCGCCCTACAGCGAAGACGAGTTCATCCTTGCCATCTCGGAGGCGACAGTGCTTTTGCAGGAGGGCGAGGACAAGAGCGGACGAGGAGTCCTGGGTTCATGGGTTGCCCGGGCCACCGCAAAGCTCTATCCCAAGGCGCTGGCGGAGGCCCAGGAGCTCTCGAGGCCCTACTACCAGCGCGATGGGCAGGGACCCCAGGGCGGTGACGCCTGGTGAACGGACGAGAGGAGTTTGTCCTAAGGTGCGCCCAGAGGCGTCGCGAGAAGATTGGCACTCTCTCTGACGAGGGCTTTGCCGAGCTTCGCCTGGCGGTGCAGGAGAACCCCACGGCTTTTGTGGACTCTCCCGAGCAGGAGGCGTTCGCAACGCTCGTAGGGGCACTTGAGGCGTTTCACCATGCCGAACATGATGATGAACTGCTCGATGATGACGAGTTTTGTGCCGCCCGTGCGCACAGGCTGAAGACCCTCTCGGCCGCATGCGCGCAGGCGCTCGCGCAAGACGAAGGGTGCATCGACGCCCGACTGGTTCAGACGCTTGCCGCAGAGCTGGATTCCGATGACAGGCTTGACGCCCTGCTCCAAATTGAGGGCGACGCGGACGAGAACATCGAGCTTGGCCTGGGTGCCACGGGTGATGCCTGGGACGACGTCTTCATGCGGCCCCGCCTGCGCCTGTGGGACGCCATTGCGCGCACCTGCCTTGAGAGCAGCCGCTATCGCATGGCGATCGAGGTCTCGCATGGCCTCATGGCGGCATCTCCCGCCGACGCTGTTGGCGGACGCCTCACGGCCGCCTTGGCGCTGGCTCGCCTCGAGGACGAGGAGGGCTTCAACGAGCTTGACGCGCGTCTTGCCGGGCGCGAGAACTGCTGGCTCAACCTCGGCCGCACCATCCTTCTCTACAAGCTTGGCCGCATGAGCGCCGCGCGCAGGGCGCTGCGTGGGTATGGCGAGCTTTGCGAGGGCGCGGCGTACGCCCTGCTCAGGCCTACGTACGTGGAGCTCTACCTCCCCGACAGGCCCGAGGCCCCGGCCGGCAGCTTCGAGGAGGCAACCTTCGCCGTCCACGAGGCAGAGCCCATCATCGCCGACATCCCCGACTTTGTGGGCTGGGCCGACAGGTTCCCGTGGTTCCACGCGGCAGGAGAGTCCTTCTCGGAGGATACTGGCTACGAGTGGTAGAGTTGTCTCGCTCTGATATACTCTCACCTGCGTCCCCATCGTCTAGTGGTCAGGACATCGCCCTTTCAAGGCGACGACACGAGTTCGAGTCTCGTTGGGGGCACCATTTGCACCAAGTGACAGCCGCCTTCGGTAGGAAGGCGGCCTCTTTTGTCCGTCGAGAAGCACCTCTCGCCGTAGCGGTGGCGCCAAAAGCTACCACCCGCCCCGGTCTCGGGCTACTATGGCAATGTCAAGACGGACGCTCGTGGGCAGCGATGCGCCGCCCGCATCGAGGGGAGCTCAGGGATGTCGGATAAGAAGAGGCGCATTCTCATTGCATGTGGATCCGGCATCGTGACCTCGACGATCGCACGCAAGAGGGTCGAAGAACTGCTCGACGCACACGGCTACAAGGGCCGCTACGAGATTGCGCAGGTGCCCCTGGGCACCGCAGGCGAGAAGTCCAAGGACTGCGACTTTATTGTGGCAACATCCATCTGCCCCTCAGAGCTGCACTGCCCGTTTGTGGACGGAACGCCCTACCTCATGGGGCACGGCGAGGAAGTCACCAACGAGCAGATCCTCGCCCTCATGGAGCAGTAGTGCCAGCGCGCCAAAGCACCGGCACCCGCGAGCCGCCCTACCCCAGCCGAGCACGGATGGACGCAGCCATGCCCTCGGGCGTGAGGCCCGCACGCTCGAGAAGACGGTCCTGCTCGTCCGCCTCGAAGTAGCCGTCAGGTGCACCCAGTCGCAAAAGCCCTGGTGCTGCGCGCCGTTCGAGCAGAGACTCGGCAACCAGCCCGCCAAGGCCGCCCACCACGCTGTGCTCCTCCGCCGTCACGGCAAGCCGTGCGCGGCCGAGAAGCTCAACTACGCGCCGGTCAAGGGGCCTCACGGTGCCCACGCTCACCACGCGGCAGGCAAGGCCGCGCTGTCTGAGAAGATCTGCGGCCGCAGCTGCGCGCACCGTAATGGAGCCGCAGGCGGCAATCGCAACGTCCACCATGTGCCCGGGATTGTCGTCCGTCAGCACGTGGCAGCGGCCAATCTGGAAGTCGCCCATGGGAAGCGCCGGGTCTCCGGCGGGTGCCTGCGTGATGCGCACATAGGCGGGGCGCGGATCGTGCGCAAGCTCGGCGAGCGCGGAGGCAAGCTCGGTGTTGGTCGTCGGGGTTACCACGGTAAGGCCGGGAATCGACCGCATGCAGGCCAGGTCCTCCAGCGCCATGTGGCTGGGGCCCAGAATGCCCGCATGGAAGCCTGCACCAAGCCCCACTAGCACGACAGGCGATTCCATCATCCCCAGGTTCACGCGCGCCTGGTCGAGCACGCGAGCCGTGATGAACGGCGCATACGACGGTGCGAACACGTGGAAGCCCTCGTTGGCAAGGGCCGAAGCCACCTCAACCTGGTTCTGCTCGGCAATGCCGCACTGAATGACGGAGCCCGGAAGCCTGGAGCGAAGCCCGTCCAGCGCAAGACGGCGGCCATAGTCCGAGACAACGACCATGACCTGCGGGTCATTCTCGGCAATCCCACCAAGTGCACGCCCAAAGGCCACACGAGAGTCCAGTCGGTCAAACTCGGCAGCATCCAAAGCGGCCACTGGAGCCGCGGCAGCAGCCTCCCTAGGCATGGCCCACCTCCCTGCCAAGCTCCCGTAACGCCTGTGCATAGAGCTCATCGGTCAGCTTGTTGTCGTGCCACTCTACGCAGTTTTCGGCAAACGAGAGCCCCTTGCCCTTTGTGGTGTGGGCAAGCACCGCGCGGGGGCGCATGTGACCGGGCACCAGCACGCTCCAGAGGGCGCTCACGTCATGGCCGTCCACCTCGATGACCTCAAAGCCAAAGGCGCGGAACTTCTCCGCAAGGCTTCCCGTGTCGAGCACCTGTGCCGTTGGACCATCGAGCTGCAGCCCATTGACGTCCACGATGACCGTGAGCGACCCCAGCCCCATGTGTCCGGCAAGCGCAGCAGACTCCCAGACCGAACCCTCGTTGCACTCGCCGTCGCCCAAGAGGCAGAAGACGCGCGAGGGAAGCCCGCGCCTTTCGGCGGCAATGACCAGCCCGCAGGCATAGCCCAGCCCCATGCCCAAGCTGCCGCCAGAGGTCTCCAGGCCACGTGCAGGGTCGTGCCTGGGGTGCTTGAACAGCACCGCATTGGGGCCGAGAAGCCCGCGGCCAATGTCCTCCCGTGAGACAAGGCCCGCATGGAGCAAAGCCGGGTAGAGCGAGAGCGCAGCGTGGCCCTTTGAGAGCACAAAGCGGTCACGCTGCTCCCAGGGGGTGCCATCGGTCCCCGTGCGCATGACGCCGCCGTAGAGCACGGCGAAGATCTCTGCTGCGGAAAGGCTTCCGCCCAGGTGGAACGGTATGCTCGTGTTGGCATGCGCGAACTCGACCACGCCTCTGCGGATCTCCTGCGCCAGCCCCGCGAGGCGGCGACGCTCAGAGGCCCCAAGCGCGGGGGCAAGCGCCGTAGGAAGCCAGCCGCCCTGAACCGAGGTGCCTGCGACCTCCTGCCCCGCACGCAGCCACGTGAGGCCCTGCTCGATGACCGTCGCATCGGCAAGGCCGATGGTCTGGCGCAGTACGAGCACGGGGTCATGCTCGCCACACCCCAGCGCCGCCGCGCGCTTCCCTGCCACCGTAGCGGAGTAACGCACCTTTGACCAGGTGATCTTTCTCCCCGAGCAGCGCTCTACGGCATCAAAGGCCGTCTCATGCGAGAAGTCCGCATCCTCTAAGCCCGGACACTCGCCCAAGTTCTCCCAACCCTCCTGGCAGATGACCGGCCTGCCTCCCACCGTGCGAACGCGCAGCAGGTAGAGCACCGGACTTCCGGGCTGGATGCGCAGGTGCTCGGCCACGTCTGCGGGCGCAGGCACCACGCGCTTCTCAAGCACGTGGGTCACAAAGTCCTTGCCCTGCTCGCGCAGGGACTCGCCAAACGAGAGGGGGCGCTCGCCCGCCGGATGCGCAAGGGCGCGCTCGGAGACAAAGGTGCCCGAGCCGCGCATCTGGACGAGAAACCCATCGTCCACAAGCTCGCCGATGGCGCGGCGAACAGTGCCGCGCGAGATCCCAAAGCGCGCCATGAGCTCGTGCTCCGAGGGGATGCGCGAGCCGGGCGCCCACTCGTGCAGGCCAATCTTCTCGCGCAGGAGGTCTGCCAGCTGGGAATATACGGGGGCAGACCCCGCTTTGCCGGCGACTCGCCTCACAGCCCCGTCAGCCACTGCCTGCGGCGCGTCATGAAACGTGCCCTTGCCGTTCTCTGCCATGTCGCCCCTCCCCTGCCTCAGGCGCATCGACGTTGCGAGACATAGTTGTACACCACTTGTCTCCATATGTAGCACGCAACGGGATGTTCTGGGCGCATGCGCCAAAACAACACGGCGGGCGTTACCCCGGCACATGGCTCCGGCAACGCTGTGCCTCCGCGAGAAGCGGGCTGGTAGGGGCGGTGGGACTCGAACCCACAATCCTTTCGGCGAGGGATTTTAAGTCCCCTGCGTATGCCAATTCCGCCACGCCCCCAGGTATGTGGCGCCTTACTGTCCCGGCGCCTTGAGCGGCCTCATGACGGGCTTCCAGACCACCGGAGACTCGCGCCCATCAAGCATAGCAGCAGCGACGATGGAAAGGCCAAAGAGAAGGTCGCTCTCGCTCACGGTGAGGCTTGGGAATCCCGTCTGGCACAGGAGCTCAGAGATGGCAACGGCACCGCCCAAGATCACGGGCGCGCGCTTTGCCTGGATGCCCTTGAGCGTGGCGCGCTCTTCCTGCGCGAGGGCGGCCAGGCGCTGCTCAAGCGCCCCCACGCGCTCGCACGAGAGCTCGTGGAGATGCACGTAGGACGGGTCGTACGGCTCAAGCTCGCCGTCTATGGCCACGAGCGTGGTCACCGTTCCGCCCGTGACCACAAGCGCCTGGGGGTCTTTCATGCGGTCGCCGGCATCTGCAAGCGCCTGTGAGAAGAGCCGTCCTGCGTACTCGTGTGCCTGGGCCAGATCCTCTGCAGAGGGCGGGTCTTGACGCGAGAGGAAGCGCTCCGTCAGGCGCCTGCAGCCAATCTGGACTGAGGTAACCCAACCCAGGTCAAGCGTGCCGCCGGAAAGCTCTCCCACGGCAAGCTCGGTGGAGCCGCCACCGTTGTCGGCAACAAGGATGCGACGGTCGTCGAAGTCCTGCGCAACCCCCAGGAAGGTGAGCGCGCCCTCGATCTGTCCGGGGATGACAAGCGGGTCAAGCCCCAGCGAGGCCAATGCCGCACCCAACTCGGGCGAGTTCGAGGCATCGCGGGCGGCGCTTGTGAGCGTGCAGCACACGGCCTCGGCACCGGACTCGCGCGCCGAGTCGACGTAGGCCTTCGCGCACGCAAAGACGCGCTCCATGGCCTCCTGCGCGAGCTTGCCGGTCCTGTCGACGCCCTGGCCAAGGTTGCAGATGTTCGACTGCTTGCCCAGGCAGATGACGCGCGGCCCCTCGACGTCTGCCACCGCAAGGCGGCAGGTGACGGTGCCAATATCGATAACTGCGACCCTGCGCATTAGTTGCCGCTCCCCGCTGTGTCGCCATGGTACTGAAAGATTACGTCGGCAACGCTCACGTACCAGGGGACGTCTGCCGAGACGTACGTGCCCGTGCCCATGGGGGTGGCATCGGAGCTTTCGCCCGGCAGGCCCTCGACCACCACGCCCGTCTCGCCCTCACCCACATAGCCGCGCTGCCGCGCGAGGTCCTGGACGCCCTCGGGCGTCATGAGGGCGTCGACGTCGCTTGTGAGCTGGTCGTTGCTCTGGGTGGTGACGTCATAGGTGGCCTGGAGGTCAAGGCCCAAGCGCCACGCGGCATAGAGGCTGCACGTAGGCCCATAGAGCATGACTACCACGGCGATGACGACGGCAGCGATGATCACCGGGAAGCGATGCGCAGAGACAAACTCCTCGGCACGAGAGGTCGTGGCAGAGGCAGCAGATGTGGCCCCGGAGGCAACACCCGCGACCTTGTCGGCAACGCCAGAGACGGCTGCCGAGGCAGGCTCTGCGGCACGCCCGCCACGACGCTCGGAACGCGACCGCACGCGAGGGGCGCGGGCAGCTCCCACGGAACGCGTTTCCCTGGAACGGCTGGTAGACGCGCTGCGAGACGAGCGCCGACGGGCGGCCGTGGACTGCATCCCGTCCGAGCGAGGCCGCGGGGCGGAGCCCGTTCCCACATGGCGACCGGTTGGGCCGTCCTCCTCCACGCGTACGCCCTCCCTCACTGCCGAGAAGGGCGGACGATGGCTTCTGCCTGTGGAATAGGTGTAGACAGCCGGACGGGGCACCATGCTTGTGGACCCTCCCAGCGCAATCTCCATGCTTGAATATCTGCTCATGCCGTCGCTTCGTTTCTAGTGTGGTTTGGCGTAACAGCGCGGGTCTACCGCATGGGTTCCAGTCTATACCAGAAGGGCTCGCGGCTAGGCTCAGGACCAATTCTCCTCTCGCTTCGCACGGTCCCAAAGCTCGTTAAGCTCAGCGGTCGATAAGGCAGTGAACTCTCGGCCGTCCTTGCGGGCCAGCTCCTCCATGCGCGACCAGCGGTGACGGAACTTGTCATTGCTCTGCGCAAGGGCTCCCTCAGCGTCGATTCCCTCCATACGCGCAACGTTTACCAGCGCAAAGAGCAGGTCGCCGAACTCGAGCGCACGGCTTTGCGAGCCCTTGGGCTCTCGTTCGAACTCATCGCGCTCCTCGCGCACCTTGTCCCACACACCAGAGACGTCATCCCACTCGAAGCCCGCCTTGGCCGCACGGGCGCTGATCTTCTGGCACTGCATGAGTGCCGGCATCGAACGCGGAACCGAGTCGAGAAGACCCGCCTGGCCCTTCTCGCCGGCGAGCGTGGCGCCGGTCGTTTCGCGTTCGTGGCGCTTCGCATCGTCCCAGATGCGCGCGACGTCCTCAGGGGTGGATGCGTCTGCGTCTCCAAAGACGTGTGGATGGCGGCGCACGAGCTTCTCGTCAATGGCGCGACAGACGTCGTCGATGTTGAAGGAGCCCTCCTCCGATGCCACCTGAGAGCTGAGAACGACCTGGTAGAGCACATCTCCCAGCTCCTCGGCCATGTGAGAGGGGTCACCTGTGCGCAGGGCGTCGGCCGCTTCATAGGCCTCCTCGACCATGTAGTGCACAAGCGACTCGTGTGTCTGCTCGCGGTCCCAGGGGCAGCCGTCCTCCTGGCGAAGCCGCCAGACCGTTCGCACGAGGCGGTCGAACTCACGGTGCGCTCCAGGGGCGCCGGGGCGCGAGAGGCTCTCGGCGTCCACTGCGTCAAGTCCACTTGCAGCAGACGCAGAGACCGCAGCCCCCGACGCCGGCCGCAGCACGCCTCTGCCCTCCTCGGCAACGTCCCCGCGCATGGCAGCGGCCAGCGCCTCCGCAACAATTGCCGCGCCCGTGGAGCCCGGGTGCAGGCGTCCGTCGGCAAACATGAAGGGGTTTCTCGGTAGAACCCCCAAGCCGTCGACCACGGTCACGTTGGCATGGCGGCGGCAGGCGCGCTCGATGGAGCGACGCACCCAGGAAAGCGGCTTGCCGCTGGGGATGCCAGCAAGCGTGGCCTCGTCCTCCTCGTCCGCGCGCCAAAGCGGCGTGAGCACGTAGATGGGAGTCTTGGGAAAGAGTTCGCAAAGTCGGTCGAGGTAGGCGGCGACATCGCGGCGCATCTTCTTGCCAGACCCCTTGCGTCCCCAGTCGTTGGTCCCGTACGCCACGGTGATTGCCGCAGGCGGGTCTTTGTGTAGCGCCTTCATGCCAATGAGCGTCCGCGGGTCAAAGACGTATCCGCAGACAGCCTGGTTTACAAGGTCAAGGCCAAGCGCCTCTGCGAGGAGCGCCGGATACGCCAGCGACGGGCAGCCCACAACAAAGCCCTGGGTAATGGAGTCACCGAGGGTGAGGAGGTATCCGCGGCGCCGCGCGGGTGTCGCCGTACCGTTCGTGGCGAGGCGCCCCACGGCAACCGACATGATGAGCGGCAGGTAGATGCGCACTTCGACAGGCGCGTGCCCGGGGTTGTCAAAGTCCACGGAGATGCGACCGTCACGCACCGCAGCGGTATGGACCTGTCCGCCCTCGATGACCACGTCGATACCGTCTACCAGGCCGTCCTCTGCCTGGCCAAGGCTTCCCAGGCGGCTCATGACCGCGTCGTAGAGCGGGTGCGCCGGATCGAGGGCCCCTGTCACGCGGCAGTCAAGGGAGACCGCGTTGCCCGTGGTCACGAGTGCCAGGCACACGCCGGCCGTCGCACAGGCCCTGCGGCCACGGCCAACGGAGTCCAGGTAGCGCAGCTGCTTCTTTGAGAAGCGATAGGGCTCTATCAGGCCGTCGTCCGCATTCCCAACGAGAAGGGCACCCCGCAGATAGTCTGTGATGTCACCGGGAGCTGGCGTTGTGGTCGGGGTGGCTGCGGCCTCCCCTGTGAAGTGCAGGGTCCCTCTCGACCCCATGCGCGCCGCAGCGAGCGCCGTGTGCGCCAGCCTGCCAGACCTGACGAGCCTTGCCCTGTCGTTCTTGCTCAAAGCCATGGGGCCCGCTCCTCTCATCGTGTTTCTGTGGCCAGGTGCCACCAGGGTAGGACACCTGCGCCCTTGTCGGCCCGATTGTGTTGCCGTCCGTCACACATTCGTCAACGATTCTGTGACATCCTGCGCGCGTCACACATTCGGTCCCAATCGTGTGACAACCCGCAACACATTCGTCGACGGCCCAGGCCCTAGACCCTGGGGCACGTCCTACTCGTCGTCCGTCTCGTCCCCGCCACCAATCTCTTCCAACACGCCAAGCGCGGCAGGCATGACCTCCTCCTGCTTCGCATGGAAGGGGTATGCCAGCTTGTGCGTCTTGGGGTAGACGAGAGCCCCGCGCTCCTTGAGCTTGAGCACCTCCGTGCGAGGCACGTCAATCCCCTGATAGACGAGACGCCCGTTGGTAAGCGAGACTGACGTGCATCCCAGGCGCTGCGCGCGGATGCGGATGCGCGCGCGATCAAGAAGGTTGCGCCCAGCAAGCGGCAGCGCCCCGTGGCTCTCCTCCAGGTCGTGCTGGAGCGCGTCCACGTCGGCAAGCTCGGTTGCAGCCGCAAGCCTGCGATAGGCAAGCACGCGCTGGTCGACCTCGGGCATGTACTCCTCCGCAAGGTAGAAGTCTGCCGAGAGGTTAATGGTGACTTCGGGCACCTCCACCTCGGCCGTCTCGCCGCGCGCCTCTGCAACGGCCTCGCCAAGCATCTGAGTGAAGAGGTCAAAGCCCACGCTTGAGAGGTTGCCGTGCTGCTCGGCGCCCATGAGCGAACCGGCACCGCGAATCTCGAGGTCGCGCATGGCTATGCGCATGCCGCTGCCCAGGTCCTGGTACTCGTTGATGGCCGTGAGGCGGTCGGTGGCCTCGGGCGTGAGCGGTGCCGTCGAGGGGAACATGAAGTACGCGTACGCCTGCGTGCGGCCACGGCCCACGCGCCCCTTGAGCTGGTAGAGCTGTGCCAGGCCCAGGCGCTGCGAGTCCTCGATGACCAGCGTGTTGGTGCGCGGGTTGTCAAGGCCGCTCTCGATGATCGTCGTGGCCACCAGCACGTCGATTTCGTGCTCCTGGAAGCGCAGCATCACGTCCTCGACCTCGCGGGCACTCATCTTGCCGTGCGCCACGCCCACGCGGGCCTCGGGCGCGGCCTCCATCACGCGGTCCACGGCGTCGTCGATGGTCGTCACGCGGTTGCTCACGTAGTAGACCTGCCCCTTGCGCTCGAGCTCGTTGCGAATGGCAGCCGAGACCAGGTCTGGGTCCCACTCCCCCACGTGCACCCTTACCGGCAGGCGCCCCGGCGGTGGCGTCATGATGAGGCTCATGTCGCGCACGCCGCTCATGGCCATCTGCATGGTGCGCGGGATGGGCGTGGCCGAGAGCGTGAGCACATCGACCTGCTCGCGCATGTTCTTGAGCTGCTCCTTGTGCTGCACGCCAAAGCGCTGCTCCTCGTCGATGATAACGAGGCCCAGGTCATGGGGGTTAACATCTGCAGAGAGGAGCCGGTGCGTGCCAATGAGCACATCCACCGCACCTACCGCAAAGCCCTCGAGCGCCTGGCGCTGCTGCGCCGGAGTCACAAAGCGCGAGAGTACGCGAACGTCCAGTTCAAAGGGCGAGAAGCGCGCAAAGAACGTCTCGAAGTGCTGCTCGGCCAGAATCGTCGTGGGGCACAGCACCATGACTTGCTTGCCGTCCTGGCAGCACTTGAACGCCGCACGAAGGGCAACCTCCGTCTTGCCAAAGCCCACGTCGCCGCAGAGCAGGCGGTCCATGGGCTTTCTCGCCTCCATGTCGGCCTTGATGTCGGCCACGGCAGAGGCCTGGTCGGGAGTGGGGTCGTAGGGGAAGCTTGACTCCATGTCCAGTTGGGCCGGCGTGTCGGGCGAGAACGCATAGCCCGTCACCGAGGCGCGGCGGGTATAGAGGTCAACAAGGTCAAATGCAAGCTTCTTGGCCGAGCGCCTGGCTTTGCCCGTGGCGCGCGACCAGTCCGCCGTGTTGAGGCGCGTGAGGCGTGGGCTCGACCCGTCGGGACCCACGTAGCGCGTGATGCGGTCCACCTGCTCGAGCGGCACGTAGAGCTTGTCGCCGCCAGCATACTCCAGAAGGAAGTAGTCGCGCATGCGACCGGCGACCTCTTGGCGCACGATCTGCGAGAAGAGCGCGATTCCGTGCGTGGCATGGACCACGTAGTCACCAGGCTTGAACGGGGACGTCACGCTCGTGGGGTCCACGCGCTTCGCACGGCGACGGTTGCGGGCCGTGCGCGGCGTGAGGTCAGAGATCGAGAGCACGCCCAGGTGCGCCGAGGGCACCACAATGCCTGCGGGCACCGGCGCGTCGGTGAAGATCACGGAGCCGCGCCGCAGCGGCTTTGCGGTATCGTTGGCATCCGGCGAGGTCACGGGGATGGCATTCTCGCCCGCCGACCCCAAAGATTCCGCAAAGGGGATGTGCTCGTCGTTCAAGCGCAGCTCAAGCGATTCTCGGGCGCCGCGGTCCGGAGCGGCAAAGACCACGCTGGCATTGTCGTTCACCAGCTGGCGCACCACCGATATGAGCTTGCTGTCGGCACCAGCCACGTCGGGCTGGCGCACCTTGAGCTCCGCCGTCATCGATCCGCCCACGCGCAGGATCGACGAGAGGGACAGGCGCTGCTGGCGACCAAAGTCCATCTCGCGCGGGCTGGTGTAGAGGCCGTCGGTTGGGACGTGCGCCGACGACGCCGAGGCAGCAATGTCTTCTGTGGCGCGCTGGCAGTCATCAAAGAGCGCACGGGGCTCCGAGAGAACGATCAGGGCATCCTTGGAGATGTGCTCGATGGGGCTGGCTGTGCCGCCATAGAGCATCGGCAGGTACTTCTCGAGTGACGGCTGGACAGAGCGCGCCTGGATGGCCTCGAGGTCTGCCGCAACCCTGCCGTTGTCGTGCGCACGGTTGTAGAGGGCCTTCTCGGCCCTGGTGACGGTCTCGTTGGTAAGGGCCATCTCGCGGCAGGGAACCACCTCGACCGAGTCCAGCTCGCCGATGGTCTGGCCCGTCGAGAGCACCATGCGGCGCACGCGGTCAATCTCGTCGCCAAAGAACTCGATGCGCACCGGAGACGTTGCCTGCGCGGGAAACACGTCGACGGCGTCTCCGTGCACATGGAAGGTGCCCGGCGCTGCCACATCCTCGGCATCGCCCACGTCCGCATAGCCCATGCCCACCAGCAGCGGAGCCACGTCCTCAAAGGGCACTTCGTCACCCACCGAGAAAAAGCTCGAGGCAAAGTAGCCCGAGCCCACAGGGGGGACGCGACGGAGAAGCGTCGGTGCCGAGGCCACAACCACACAGCTCTCGCCTGCGGCCAGGCGGGCAATCGAGCGGCAGCGTGTGCCAATGACGGCGTCGTCGGGGGCGGTGTCGGCCCAGGGGTAGTCACGCCGCGTGGGATAGCGCGCCACAACATCTTGCCCCAGCCACGCGGCAAGGGCGCGGGCCGTGCGGTCGGCGGCTTCCTCGCCGGAAACAACCACCAGGCAGGGGCGAGGGTTGTGCGCCCACAAAGCTGCAATCACAAGGGGGCGGGCGCTCTGGCCCACGGCGAGCGAGGCGTCCCTGCCGGCACGAAGCTCATGGAGAAGCGGCGTGAGCTCCGGCGCGGAGAGAAGCTGACGAGAGACGCGGTTGATGAACATACGGGGAGGCTCCTTGGGCAAGTGGCATGGTCATGAAAAAACTGCCCGCGCACGGTTGCGCGCGGGCGGTGCCTGACGGTCCTTCTTCGCGATTGTAGCAGGTAGAAGTCGCTGAACCCAGCCACACCACGTCCGCACAGCTTTGGGCGCAGGCCGGAAGGCGAGCACTCCAAAACTGCGACTCAATCACAGCCCCAGCGACTCGCCACCCCGCTGGGATAAAGTCACCAGCAGCCGTGACGTCTCTCCTCGAGGCCATCGTCCACGACGCGATGCACAAAATTGCCCTAGCGCTGGGAAAACGGAGTGCCCATGCACAAAAACGGTCTATCGCGGGGTCTTTTGGTGACCATAGGATCAACTATTGAACCATAGTTCCATTAGACTGCATACATTATCATCAAAATGCACTATTATGCATACTATAGTTGTACCTTTGATGTCGGTGCTGCAAAGTGCCCCGCGATAGACCGTTTTTGTGCACGCGAGACGGAAATTCCCAGCGCTAGGGCAATTTTGTGCATCGACTGGTCCGATGCCCCGACAGAAACACGTGGCAGATTGCCGCGAGGGGTGTGGGGCGCCATGGCGGCTCAGGGCGCAACGAATTCCAAGCCGCTGTTCGAGCTCACTAGGCAGCAAGCCTGTGGCTCTCCGAGAGGATACAACTGAGCTGCAGCCTTTCCTGAAGCACGAACGCCACCTGCCCCGCGCCTACGCCGAGGCCCCTTTCCCGCGGGAGAGAAGCGGCCTCACGTCCGTAGCAGCAGCTATCGCACCCAAGATGATCGCGGTGGCGCACACAACCCCACGCACGTCGGGCATGGTGCCCAAGAGCAGCATCGAGAACGGGATGGCCCACGCGGAGTACGTGATGTTGAGCGCCATGGCCCTCGAAGCGCCAATCGTTGCGATCGCCTTGTAGTAGAGCAGGTAGGACACCGTGCCCGAGAGCGCGGCAAGCGCGATGGTGGGCATGGAGCCTGAGGAAAGAACCTCAATCGCGCTGGGCCAGCCGCCCAGGAGCGGCAAAATGACGAGCGCATACGCGACGGCCGAGGTGGTCTGCCTGATCTGCATGGCACACTCGTCATCCACGCTCGCGTTGCGCAGGCCCCAGTCGATCACCACGGCCTCGGTGCCCCAGCCAAGCACGCACACAAGTGCGCCGACAATGCCCGTGGTCCAACTTCCGGGCACCCCGTCAACAGGCGTCCAACCCAGAACCGCCACGGCAACCAGGCACACGGCAAGGCCCACCCACTGGTAGGGGCGCATGCGCTCCTTGAGCACAAGCGCGGCGAGCGCCGCGCCGTACGCCGGGAAGAATGCCGAGATGGCAGCTGTATACGCAGGACCAATGTTGTTGATGGCAAGCACGTACCCCGTCATGCCCACAGGGCCGCCGATGAGGGCCGCGACCACAATGACCAACCCCGCCTTGCTCCGCAGGGTCTTCCAGGTCTCGCCGAGCTTATGACGCAGGCCCATATAGCCAAACGCAAAGGCTGCAGAGCAGGCATCGTGCAGGAAGGTGCTGGTAAACGCTGCGAGCGCAATTCCCTGGGGCGACGAGAAAAACGCTGGGCCGGCAAGTGCCATGCCAAGAATCACCGTGTCGAGCGCCCAGGTGAGCGCTGCTCCAAACCCATAGGGCATGTGTTCCCCTCTCGGATAGTCTTCGTCAACGATTGTCTGCGGCAATGCCGTCACTTGCGCGACGGGCAGCGCCGCGCCCCGCCTTCGAGGCGTCATCCCTCTCGTACCAAGAGAGAACCTCGTCTATATAGGTCGTGGCGTAGCTCTTGTAGATGTCGAGCCACTCACCCACACCAGCGCCCTCGGCATCCTTCTCGAGCGCCCACACGTACCAGCACCAGCCGCCCAGCACCACGCGGGCCCAGAAGTGGCGACGCTCCCCAAAGGTTGCCGGGCGTCCAAAGTAGGCGTCGATAGCAGCGTTGGCCTGCGCTTCATCGTACTGAGAGCAGATGATGAACGTAGCCGTGTCGTTGCCCGGGTCGCCCATGCCGGCAAACTCCCAGTCGATTACGCTCATGGAGCCGTCCTTGCCGATGAGGAAGTTAAGCGGCAGATAGTCGTTGTGGCAGAAGCACGTGGGGAAGCCCTCGTCCGCCGAGGAGAGCGCGTTTAGGCGAACGATCTTCTCGCGAAGCCCGTGGTAGCCGGGGATGGCAATGGGACCATGCTCGAGAAGCAGACGCTCATAGCCCAAGCCGTCGGCAAAGAAGTCGAAGCTGGTGCCGATGCTGGCACCGGACTCGTGGATCTGCCTTGCAAGCGCCATGGCGCGCGCGACCTCGTCGGGATTGAAGGGGTCCACGCTCCTTGCGTCCGCGACAAAATGCGAGAGCTTCCAGCCGCGCTCCGGGTCCTCGCAGATGAAGGTGCGGTCAATGCCAAGGTTGCGGGCCACGGTGTCCGCGTCCGTCTCGGCCTTGCGATTGATGAACTTCTCGGTGCCTCGGCCGGGCCGGCGGTAGATGTACTCCCGCTTGCCAACGGAGAAGTGGAAGCTCTGGTTGGTAAGCCCTTTGGTCACAGGATAGAAGTCGTGCAGGTCCGAGCGATCACAGCCCAGGGCAAGCGCCACATCGTCGAGCGGCTGACACGTGACGGTATCCAAGAACTCGGGATCGAAGGCGGCAAGCTCGTCGAGCGAGTCGAACTCCTGAACCATGCCTTCGGGGTAGTGGCGAATCTCCATGTCAAACTCATCGAGGTGGCTGGCAAAGATTGCCTCCCACAGGTCCCCCGCGTGCGCCTTGCCATACGACGGATCCGACACGACCTTGCCAAGGATGTCCACAAACGCGGCCGAGAAGGCCTGGTCGAAGTACACGTGGCCGAGCATGACCCAAGCGTCGGACCCACCCACGTCTACCGAGACGATCCTTCCGTCCTCGTTGGTGCCCAGGCACCACTCGTCCGTGGGACCATCGACGTACACCGCAGCGTAGTAGGCCTTGTAGACGTAGGGCTCAAAGGGGTTCTGCATGAAGTAGTCGTCCGAGGAGCACACGTAGGTGTTGCTCAGCTGGCTGCGGACAAGCCACAGCGTCCAGTTGTTGTTTCGTTCGGCATAGAGGTCGTTCGTGACCAGGCGAACGCCGAACTTGCCCTCGAGGTAGGAAAACTCCCCCGCCTGGTAGCCCACGACAACGGTGATGTTGGTGATACCGGCCTCGTGGAGCTGGCGAATCTGGCGCTCGATGAGAACCTCGCCGCGCACGCTTGTGAGCCCCTTGGGACGCTCGTACGAGACGGGCACGAAGCGGGACGAGAGGCCCGCTGCCATGATGATTGCGTTGTCCACGCGGTATGGCTCGAGCGCCATGCGGCCGAGGTCCGTAAGGCCATTGTCCATGACAAGCCCCGAGGTGCGAAGGCCAGCGAACTCCGTGGGCTCCGCCCTGTCGCCATCCCCCCTGGTGGCCAGAGAACTCAAGACATCGAACTCTTTGCGCGTGAGTGCCATGGTCGAATCCTTCTGACTAAGGTAAGGTTCAGGTAAAGGATGACGACTATCATAACTGAACGCCAACAGGGAGCTTAAGAAAATATTCAATTAGATTGAGTTTGTCATAACCGCGGGCTGGACAGCTGGTTCTGCCGCCTGGGGGCCCGGCGGACACGCGACCACCAGGCCCCCCAGGCCACGCAAGCATGGCGCTTACCTCTCGACGGCCCTTCCCGAGCCGTCCGCAAGCTCATTCAGCCATTCGGTCGCGGCACGCACGTCGCTCTCGGTGGCCCTCCACGTCCAGTTGCCCTCGGCCACGCCAGGCACGTTCATGCGCGCGTCATCGCCTAGGAGCAGCACGTCCTGCAGCGGCATAATCACCACATCGTTCTCCACGCCAACAGTACGACGCTCGATGTCACGCGCAAGCTCGACAGCCTTCTCTTCATCGCCGCCTGCGAAGCTTCGGGCGCACCAGCCAACGAGCGTCTCGGTGTCATGCGTGCCCGTGTAGACCACAGTCCCCTTGCCGGGCGTGAACTCCTTGCGAACGTCCTGGTCGGCAAACTGCACAATGCTCATGCCGGGCACGCCCGTCTCGGCGATAAGCGCACGCACCGCCGGCGTGACGTTGCCCAGGTCCTCGGCAATCAGTGGCAGGCCGCCGAAGAGCCTGTTTGCGGCACGGAAGAGGTTTGCCCCTGGCCCGAAGGCATACGAACCCTCGGTTGCCGGCTTGCCCGCCTCAATCGCGTAGTACGAGGAGAACCCAATGAAGTGATCCAGCCGCACGTAGTCATAGAGCTTGAAGGCTCGGTCAAGCCTGCGGAGCCACCAATCGTAGCCATCAGAGCGCAGAGCATCCCAGTCGTAGGTGGGGTTGCCCCAGAGCTGGCCCTCGGTGGAAAGCTGGTCGGGCGGAGCGCCGGCCTGCATCGCGGCACGTCCGTCCGCGTCGATGTCAAAGATGTCGGGCTCGCTCCACACGTCGGCAGAGTCCTGCGAGACGTACATGGGCATATCGCCCACGATGCGCACGCCTCGCTCGGCGGCATACGCCCGAAGCTCGCTCCACTCGCGCTGAAACTCAAACTGCAGCTTGCACGTAATCTCGATGCCCACGGCAAGCTCGGGGTCATCTGCCAAGTGCGGAGAATACCCGCGATACTGCTCTGGCCACAGCTGCCACGGCGCACCGTCGAACTTGTCCTTGAGCGCGCAGAAGGTGGCATAGGGGGTAAGCCAGTAGTCGTTGTCATCGCAGAACTCCACAAAGCGACCGTCGCCAAAGAGCGCGTCATCGGCAAGGACCTCCTCGGGATTACGCTCGAGAAGGGCGATGTTGCCCGCAAAGGCAGCCAGGCCCGCGTAGGGCGAGCCGTACTCGTCGGTGGGGTTCACCGGAAGCACCTGCCAGTAGCGCTGGCCGCAGCTGGCAAGCCAATCGACGAAGCGCCTGGCGGGTGCCCCCAACGTTCCCGGCTTGCCGTCGTTGGGAATCGAGGTCACATGGCACAGCACGCCCATGCCGCGCTCAAGAGGCTTCTGCAGGCGCTCGTGCCTGTGGAAGTGGAGCACCGCCGTCCCCAGTGGCCAAAGGAAGACCTCGGCCTGGCCCTGAGAGACCTTGGGATCTTGGCCGGAGATGACGTCGGAGACCTCCATGCCGCTTTCGATGGGCACGCGTACGGTACGAGAGACATGCAGGCTCGCGTTGACAAGCACGCAGACGCAGTCGCTCTTGATGCGGCTCCTGCGCCAAAAGCCAAACACGTCATCGCCAACGGAAAACGGGTTAAACCTGCCGTCCACCAGCACGTCAAGCGTCTTGCGCACGGCAATGGCATTGCGGTAGATGTCGAAGCAGTCCTTGTCGCCGCCGTCCCACGGATACGTCGCGCGGTTGTGGGGGTCGCGGAACCCCTCCATGCCACACTCGTCTCCGTAGTAGATGCAAGGGACGCCAGGCAGGGTCATCTGCAGCAGCGTAATGGCCCAGAGGCGACTCTTGGCAAGGTTTCGCTGACCGGGGTCCAGCCTATAGGACGCACACTCCGACTCGGAGAGCGCATCGGGGTTGGGAGCACCGCCGAGCATCGTGAACAGACGCGCACGATCATGGCTTCCCAGCAGGTTCAGCTCGCTGTAGAGCGCTTGGCCTGGGTAGTTCTCGCCCAGCTGTTCCAAACGCCGCGTGAGCTCCTGCGCGCCAATCTCGTTGCGCATGAAGGCGAGAAGCCCCTTGCGCAGCGGGTAGTTCATCGTGCCGTCAAGCTCAGAGCCCTCAAAATACTGGCGAAGCGTCCCGTAGGCCGTCTTGTTGCTGGCGTCCTCCCACACCTCTCCGATGAGAAGGCCGTCGGGCTTCTCGGCGAGCACCGCATGCTTGATGTCGGCGATAAACGAGTCCGGCAGCTCATCGGCCACGTCCAGGCGCCAACCGCGCGCGCCGTCGCGCAGCCAGCGGCGCACTACGCCCTCGCGGCCGCAAATGAACGCATGGTAGGAGGGATCGTTCTCGTTGATGGTCGGCAGGTCGTCCACGCCCCACCAGCTGTCGTACGTCCCGTCGTCGCGGAAGGTGTACCACAAGCGGTAGACAGAGTCCACGTCCTGATAGGCGCCCACAGAATCCGGGTAGTTGCCATACTTATTGAAGTAGCGAGAATCGCATCCGGTGTGGTTGAACACGCCGTCCAGAATCACCGAGATACCCATCTCCTCGGCATCCACGCACAGGCGGCGGAAGCTCTCCTCGTTCCCCAGCATGGGATCGATTGCCATGTAGTCACCGGTGTCGTAGCGGTGGTTGCTCGCCGCCTCGAAGATGGGGTTGAGGTAGATGACCGTCACGCCAAGGTCCTTGAGGTAGCGCAGCTTCTCGCGGACGCCCTCAAGCGTGCCGCCATAGAAGTCCCAATGCTTGATGCGGCCGTTCTCGTCCTTGTCGTAGCTGGGCGGGGTCGACCAATCGTCAACCAGCGTGCGGCCGGGACCCGCGATGTGCGGGCGCTCCATGGCCACATCGACCCTGTGCCGCCAGTCCTTGCCGCGGAAAAAGCGATCGGGGAAGACCTGGTAGACAATGCCGCCGCGATACCAGTTGGGCTGGATGGCGCGCTGCTTGTAGACCGTGATCTGGAACGACGGCGGGTCTCCGTAGGCAAACGCGCCCTCGCCGGTGGTCCAGCCGGGTTGTGCGCCGTAGCGCCATACGGCACCATCCGACGCCTCGATGTCAAAGCTGTACCAGATGACGCCGGTACGCTCCGGCGTGAAGGTGACCGAGAAGTGCGTCACGCTGCCGCGCCTCTCGCCATGCATCTCGAACAAGCGCTCGCCAATGCCATCGGCCCAGGTGCGAAGCGTGCAGAACACGACTTCGTCATCCCAGACGTCAATGCCTACAGTAACGGCGCCGCCCAACCGGACGGCGCCAAAGGGATATCGGTACTCCCTGTCGGAAGTTACGTGACGCGCCTTCAAGCCTTACCTGTCTCTTCTCTTGTTGTACCTAATGACCTCTGGATGAAGTCCGTGGTAGATGTCCATGTAGTCGTTCGCGGCACGGCGCCAGCTGAAGTCTGTCGCCATGGCCTGAAGCATGAGCTTAGTCCAGAGTTCGGAGTTCGTCCAGAAGATTTCGCAGGCCCCTAGGAGCGTGTCGGACATCTCGTCCGCATTCATGTTGGAAAAGCGGAAGCCTGTGCCCTCACCGGTGAACTTGTTGTACGGGGCCACCGAGTCGCGCAGGCCGCCCGTCTCGCGCACGAGCGGAAGCGTGCCATAGCGCATGGCAATCATCTGGGAGAGGCCGCAGGGCTCAAACTCGGACGGCATAAGCAGGATGTCACCGCCTGCGTACATGCGGTGCGAGAGCGCGTTGTCAAAGGCAATGCGCGCGCACATCATGTCGCTATACTTCTGGTCGAAGTAACGGAACGCCTCCTCCTGGTCCGCGTCACCGGTGCCAAGGATGGCCACCTGGACGCCGCGCTTCATGATGCCGTCCATGGCATAGCGGACAAGGCCCAGGCCCTTCTGGTTGGTGAGGCGACCGATCATCACCACAAGCGGACGCGTGGGGTCTTGCCGAAGGCCAAGCTCCTCTTGGAGGGCGCGCTTGCACTCGGCCTTGTTGGCAAGGTCTTCGGCAGAGTAATTCGCCGTGATCATGCCATCGGTCTTGGGACTCCAGATGTTGGTGTCAATCCCGTTGAGGATGCCCGTGAGGATGCCGGAACGCCTGCGGAAGATGGGGTCAAGCCCCTCCCCGTAGAACGGCATCTGCAGCTCGTAGGCATAGCTCGGGCTCACGGTGGTGAGGGCGTCCGCGTAGCACAGGCCGCCCTTCATAAAGTTGATCGAGTCCCTGTCGCAGTAGAGCTGGTCACGTGCCGCGGGAATGTCGGCAAGGCCGAGCACGTCGGAGAGCATGTCGTCGCCGTACTGACCTTGGAACTTGATGTTGTGGACCGTCATCACAGTCTTCACGTCGCTGCACTGCGGAGCGCCGCGATAGAACTCGCGGAGAAAGACGGGGCAGAGCGCCGTCTGCCAGTCGTTGCAGTGCAAGACGTCACACGCAAGCTCGGGGACCTTGACGATGGCCTCGCAGATGGCCTTTGCGAAGAACGCAAAGCGCTCGCCATCATCGAAGTAACCGTAGAGGCTATCGCGCTTGAAGTACGCCTCGTTGTCCACGAAGTAGAAGTCGAGCCCCTGCAGCTCGAGCTTCTCGATGCCGCAGTAGACATTCCTCCAGGCTAGGGGCACATAGAAGTCCGCAACGTGCTTCATGCGGCCCTTGTACTCCTGGGGGATCGTTCCGTACTTGGGCATAATCACTGCCGCCTTGGCACCAGCGTGCTTGAGCGCGCGCGGGAGGGAGCCCGCCACGTCGCCCAAGCCGCCGGTCTTGGCGAACGGCACCGCCTCTGAGGATGCGAAGAGAACCCTCAGCTTCCTGCGGTGTGCGCTTGTTGGCATGGTCTCCACCTTTACTCGCGACCCTTTTCCTTGACGAGCACGTCCTCAGGGGTGCCACGAAGCTCGGTGCCCGCCGGGACGAGGTTGTTCCTGTCGACGATCGCGTTCTCGACGCGAGCGCCGCTCTTGATGACACAGTCCTGCATCACCACGGAGCCGCGAATGGTGGCGCCGCTCTCAACGATCACGTTGCGGCCCAGGACAGAATCGCCCACGCTGCCGAAGATGCGGCAGCCGGCCGAGACGAGCGAGTTGGTGACGTGGGAGCCAACCTCGAACCTTGCGGGAGAGGTATCGTGCGCCTTGGTCTTGATGAAGCGACCCTCGGGGAAGAGTTCGGCGTTGATGCGCGGGTCAAGGGCGTCCATGTTGGAGCGGTAGTAGCTCTTCTTGTTGAACACCGCAGCGGCATAGCCGTCAAAGTTGTACGCCTGGACGTTCACGCGACCATAGTCGTTGGCCATGGCCTCAAACAGGTCGAGGTAATCGGTGGCAGCGTACCAGTCGAACATGTCGAGCAGGAGCTGACGGCTGATGAGGAAGCAGTCGAGGAAAGCGGCATCGCCAAAGGAAACGCCGTGCTTCACGCCTGTGACGCGAGAGCCGTCAAGGCCAAAGCCGGTGACGTCGGCGTCGTTGCCGCTGGCCTGCTTCACGAGCACGGTGATGTCGGCACCAGAGGCCACATGGGCGTCGTACAGCCCGTCGAGGTCGATATTGTACACGAAGTTGGCGGTCGAGAAGACCACGTAGTCGGACTTCGACCTCGTGAAGAAGACCTTGTTGTGGACAAGGTCGCGCAGCAGGAAGCGCGCACCCGTGCGTGAGGTGCCAAAGGCAGAGCCAGGCAGAATGAAGAGGCCGCCGTTCTTGCGGTCAAGCCCCCAGTCCTTGCCGGACCCAACGTGGTCGATAAGCGAGCGGTAGTTGTACGGCATGACTGTGCCCACCGTACGCAGGCCAGCGTTGACCATGTTAGACAGGGGGAAGTCGACCAGACGATAGCGGCCAAGGAACGGCATGGACGAGACCGGACGGCTCTCGACGAGTGCGCTCGGAGACTTGGCCGAGTAGTTGCACGTAATGAGACCTATGACCTTATCCATTGCTTACTCCCCCTTCCCGACAACGACGTCATTCCCAATGACGGCCGTGTCCTTCGTAGAGTCGACGCTACCAAGGTCCACGTTCTCCTCGACGACAGAGTTCTCGCCCAGGATCGCGCGGACGACGTGCGCACCGTTCTTCACGACGGCACCGGGAAGCAGGACGGAGTCGGCAACCGTGGCATGCTCGCCAACGTAAGCGTCAACCGAGAGAATCGAGTGCTTGGCCTTACCGAATACCTGCACGCCATTGGCAACCAGACAGTCGTCGACGTCACCGTCGCACCCAACATACGCAGGCGGCCTCGTGGAGGCGTTGCTCATGATGGGGAAGTCCTGGCTGTAGAGGTCGAATGCGGGGTTGGGCCCGAGAAGGTCCATGCTCGTCTCGTGGTAGCTCGAGATGGTACCCACGTCGCGCCAGAAGCCGTTGAACTCGTAGGTGTACAGACGCTTGCCGTCTGCCAGGAGCTTGGGGATGATGTCCTTTCCGAAATCGTGCTCGGAGGTCTGGTCGATAGCATCCTCCTTGAGCGAGCTCACGAGAAGGTCGGTGTTGAAGATGTAGATGCCCATCGAGGCGAGGTTGGAATCGGGCTTCTTGGGCTTCTCGGTGAACTTGACGATGCGCTCGTCCTCGTCCTGGGTGATGATGCCAAAGCGCGAGGCCTCCTCCCAAGGCACGGGCATAACCGCGATGGTGAGGTCGGCGTTGTGGCGCTTGTGGTTCTCGAGCATCTTGCCGTAATCCATGCGGTAGAGCTGGTCACCAGAGAGGATAAGCACGTAATCTGGGTCGTTCTGCTCGATGTAGCCAAGGTTCTGCGTCACGGCGTCTGCCGTGCCCTCATACCAGGCGCCGCCGGTCTGGGTGGCGTACGGCGGGAGGATGGAGACCCCACCGTCACGCTCGTCGAGGTTCCAGGCCTCGCCGGTACCAATGTAGGAGTGCAGGAGATACGGACGGTACTGCGTGAGCACACCCACCGTTGTGACGCCCGAGTTCGCGCAGTTGGAGAGCGCGAAGTCGATGATGCGGAACTTGCCCCCGAACGAGACTGCAGGCTTTGCCACGTTGCTGGTAAGCGCACCGAGCCTGCTGCCCTGCCCACCGGCAAGAAGCATCGCTATGCATTCCTTCTTGCTCATAAGGTCCCCCATTTCCTTCTGTCGTCCCAACACATGCCTCGTACCTTCAACCCGCAGGACCGCGGGGTGATTCCTACGCCTTAATATGCCAGATATCCGCCATGTACTCGCGAATAGTTCGGTCACTAGAGAAGTACCCCGCCTTGGCGGTATTGTGCAGCGCAGCCCGGTTCCATGCGCCGCGGTCTCCGTAGGCGGTTGTGAGCTCGTCCCAAGCGTCAACATAGGAGCGGAAGTCGCGCAGAACGAGGTCCGGATCGTTGCTCGCCATGAGGTAGTCGTGGATGCTCTCGAAGTTGCCCGAGAGGTGTGCAAGGGAGCCATCGGAGAGCATATCCACCACGCGACCAAGGCGCTCGCGGTCGGCGTTGTACTGGTCCCATGCAAAGTAGCAGCCAGAGGTGCGCAGGGCTTCGACCTCCTCGGTGCGCAGACCAAAAATCTTGATGTTGTCGTCACCCACGAGCTTGGCGATCTCGACGTTGGCGCCATCGTAGGTGCCAAGGGTGATGGCCGCGTTCATCATGAGTTTCATGTTCGAGGTGCCAGACGCCTCAGTGCCAGCAGTCGAGATCTGCTCAGAGATCTCGGCGGCAGGGTAGATGAGCTGGGCGCTCGACACGGCAAAGTTGGGGACAAAGGCGACCCTGATCTTGTCGTTCGTGCGGGCGTCGTTGTTCACCACGTCGGCGACCGAGTTGATGAGGCGGATAACCTCCTTGGCAAAGGTGTAGCTCTGGGCTGCCTTGCCCGAGAAGATGAACGCCGTGGGGCGCGGGTCGAAGTGCGGGTCGGCCAGGACGCGGTTGTAGATGTCCAGGATCTTGAACACGTTGAGAAGCTGGCGCTTGTAGGCATGGAAGCGCTTCACCTGCACATCGAAGACCATGGAACAGTCAAGCTCGACGCCGGAGGTCTCGCGAATATAGGCCGCAAGGCGCTCCTTGTCGGTGCGCTTTGCCTTCTCCATCTCGTCCAGGAAGCCCGCATCACCCTCGAGGGCCGTGAGCTTCTCGAGCTCGCAGGCATCGTCCAGCCAGCCCTTGCCAATGGCACCGGAGATGAGACCGGCGTAGGAGGGGTTTGCCTCCGTGAGGAAGCGACGGTGAGAGACGCCGTTGGTCTTGTTGTTGAACATCTCGGGGTACAGGCGGTAGAAGTCCTTGAGCACGCCCTCTTCGAGGATGCCCGTGTGGAGCGCGGAGACGCCGTTCACCGAATGGCTGAAGATGATGGAGAGGTTCGCCATACGGACCTGGCCGTCCCACAGGATGGCCGTGCTCTTGAGCATCTCGCCCCAGTCGGGGGAAGTGTGGGGGAAGTTCTCGCGGTAGCGGCGGTCAATCTCCTCGATGAACATGTACAGGCGCGGCATGAGGGCACGGAAGGTGTTGATGGGCCACTTCTCCAGTGCCTCGGGCATGACCGTGTGGTTGGTGTAGGAGATGGTCGCCTTGGCGATCTTGAATGCCAGGTCGAAGTCCACGCCGCACCCGTCAACCAGCAGGCGCATGAGTTCGGGGCCGCACATTGCGGGGTGCGTGTCGTTGGTGTGGATGGCCACGTGGTCGGCAAGGTGCTCCCAGTCGGGGCCAAAGTCGCGCTCGTAGGTGGCGAGGATGGTCTGGAGGCCTGCGGAGACAAACAGGTACTCCTGCTTGAGGCGCAGAATCTTGCCGTGCTCGCCGGAGTCATTGGGGTAAAGGATGGTCGAGATGGCCTCGGCGTCGGAGCGGAATTTGTTCGCCTTGGCGTAGTCGCCGGCGTTGAACGCGTCGAGGTCGAAGTTCTCCTCGTAGGGCTCGGCGCTCCAGAGGCGCAGGCGGTTGACCTTCTTGGTGCCGTAGCCAACGATGGGCACGTCGTACGGGACGGCGCGCACCTTTTCGCCGCCCTCCTGGATAAACCAGTAGCGGCCTGTCTCGTCCTCGTGGCGCACGACCTCGCCGCCAAACTGGACGATCACCGTGTTGGAGTCGCGGCGAGACTCCCAAGGGAAGCCGTTCTCAAGCCAGTTGTCGGTCTTCTCGACCTGGCGGCCACCCTCAATGACCTGGCGGAAAAGTCCGTATTGGTAGCGCATGCCGTTACCGTAGCCCGCGATGCCCTCATGGGCCATGGAGTCGAGGAAGCACGCGGCGAGACGACCAAGGCCTCCGTTGCCGAGGCCAGGGTCTGCCTCCTGGCGGCAGATGGTCTCGAGGGAGCCTCCCATGTCCTCCATGCCCTTGGCGACGATGTCATGGACGCCAAGGTTGAGCAGGTAGTTGTCAAGCAGGGGCCCCAAAAGGAACTCGAGGGAGAAGTAGTAGACCTTCTTCTCGCCCTTCTCGTGGGTTGCGATGCCAATATTGCGCGACTTCTTGGCGATGAGCGTTGCGAGCACCTGGTAGCGCTCGAGCGCAGTGCAGTCCTCGAACTTCTTGCTGAGGTCTGCCATGCAAGCCTCGCGATACTGCTTCTCGAAATCCGCGGTGTCCCTAAAGATCTTTCCCTGTGCCATGCGACTCCAATGTCATGTCTTGCAGACCGGAACGCCCCGATGAAGATATGGGAACGTTCCCGTCACATTATACGAGCGCTTTCGTCATGTGCACGTTGAATGGTACGCATGACATGACGAAAGCGGTTTTCTTACTTTTTTGTCGTCCCTCCGGAGGACGCGCGGCGCGTTGCGGGCTTCTTGGCGGCAGCCGCCTTGGGGGCAGCGGCCTTGCTTGCGGGCCTCTTGACTGTAGGCTTCTTGGCCGTAGTGGACTTCTCGGCCTTGCTCGCGGGCTTCTTTGTCGCACCGGCAGACGACTTGGCCTTCGTGGTTGTGGTGCGACGCTTCCTCAGAGCGCCGGTACGGCGCAGGACAAGGCCACCGAGGGGAGGAACGCGGACAATGACGGACTGCTTACGGCCGTTCCACACCGTCTCGCTCGTCTCGAGCTTGCCAACGTTGACCACGCCAGAGCCGCCAAACTGCTCGGCATCGGAGTTGAAGACCTCATCGTAGTAGCCTTCCTCGGGCACGCCAAGGCGGAAGCCCTCGCGCGCATTGACATCAAAGTTGATGAGAATGACGAGGTCGTCCTTGGGGTTGTCGCCCTTACGGATGAACGAGATGACCGACTGCTTGGCATTGTCGGCGTCGATCCATTCGAAGCCGCCGCTTGTGTAGGAGCGCTGCCAGAGCGCAGGGTGCGCGTTGTAGAACGCGTTGAGGGCGGCGATGAACTGCTGCTGGTGGCGATGCGTGTCATACTGCTCGGCGAGGAAGTACTGGATTCCCTCGTAGTAGCGCCACTCGATGAACTGGGCGATCTCGTTGCCCATGAAGTTGAGCTTGCCGCCCGCATGCGTCATCTGGTAGAAGGCAAGCACCCTCATGCCAGCGAACTGGCGCCAGTAGTCACCGGGCATGCGCGTGATGAGCGAGCACTTGCCGTTGACCACCTCGTCGTGGCTCAGCGGCAGCAGGAAGTTCTCGTTGAACTGGTACATGGTCGAGAAGGTAAGCAGCCTGTGGTTGCCCGGACGATAGGGGAAGTCGGTCTGCATGTAGTGCAGCGTGTCGTTCATCCAGCCCATGTCCCACTTGAAATTGAAGCCCAGGCCACCGTCCTCGGGCGGGTAGGTCACGAGCGGCCACGCCGTGGACTCCTCGGCAATCATCGAGACGTCTGGGTAGTACTTGCCCATCGTGGAGTTGCACTGGCGGATGAACGCTATGGCGTCGTCATCCTCCTCGGTACCACGCGCGTTGAACTTCTTGAGGCGCGGGTCGTCCACACCAAAGTTGAGGTAGAGCATGGAGGTCACGCCGTCCATACGGATGCCGTCGGCGTGGTACTCGTCCACCCAGTAGAGCAGGTTGGAGATCAGGAAGGTGCGCACCTGTCCGCGCGAGAAGTCAAACTTGTGCGTGCCCCAGTTGGGATGAATCTCGTTCTCGTAGAGCATCTCGCCGTTAAAGGTGGCAAGGCCCTGCTCGTCTGCGCAGAAGCCGCCGGGCACCCAGTCGAGGATGACGCCAATGCCGGCCTTGTGGCAGGCGTCGATGAAGTGCTTGAACTGCTTGGGCTCGCCGTAGCGCGAGGTGGGAGCAAAATAGCTCGTCACCTGGTAGCCCCACGAGCCGTCAAACGGATGCTCCATAACGGGCATGAGCTCGATGTGTGAGTAGCCCATGGTGCGCACGTAGTCGACAAGCTCGACAGAGAGATCGTCATACGAGTAGAACTCACCACGCTGTGCGGGGAACGGGTCGCCAGGGCCAGGGTAGGTGCCATCGGGGCGCGGGTCTCCCTGGGGCTCGTCGCCGTGGCGGCGCCAGGATCCAAGATGCACTTCGTAGATGTTGAGGCGGCTCTTGAGCTTATCGGCCTTGGCACGCTGGGCGAGCCAGGCCTTGTCGCCCCACGCATAGCCATTGATGTCATAGGTGCGCGACGCCGTGCCAGGTACCTTCTCGGCAAGGAACGCGTACGGGTCTGCCTTGTAGAGCCGGGCGCCGGAGTTTGTCTCTATGGCAAACTTGTAGAGGGAGCCCATCTCGGCACCAGGGACGAAGCCCTCCCACACGTCACCGGTCTTGGTCTGGGCAAGCGGGTTGGCCCCCTCGTCCCAATCGTTGAACTCGCCGATTACGTGGACGCTCTTAACCCCAGGTGCCCACACGGCAAAGTGGAAGCCCCCGGTGCCATTCTCGTCGACGGCCTGGTGTGCGCCCAGCTTGTCATAGCTGCGATACCACTCGCCCTTTGCTAGCAGGTAGAGATCGTCGCCGCTCAGGTACAGAGAACTGTCACGAGTCTGCATGCTCGCTCCTTACGCGTCGTTTGTGTCCCCCATGGGGCGTGACGTGCAGCTTATTGGACGCCCACCCCGTTTTCTCCAATTATATTCCATAAACGCAAATCGGCTGAGGTCGCACAAGTGTTGAGCCAATGACTGCGGGAACGGTTCCACATGGGGGTGCGAACGGCGCAATGCGCGGTGCGGGCGGTTATCGGACGGCAGCGGCCGCAGATTCGGGAAAAGCGATGAACTCTGCATCGGGGTGTGGCTCCATACCAGGCCCGTCTCCGCACCCACTGCTCGATGTGACCCGTCCTCTCACGCAAAAAGCGATAGACTCCGCACAGCAAGAGTGTCAGAGAAGGGGGTTGGGATGTCCAGGGAGTCAAAGTCGTCCAAGCGCGAGCGCGCCTGCGAGATCTGCCGGCGCATGGGCGAGCTCTATCCCGACGCTGAGAGCGCTCTCTCGTTTAGGGACCCCTTTGAGCTCGTGATTTGCGTGCTTCTCTCGGCGCAGACAACCGACGTCGCTGTGAACCGCGTGACACCCGAGCTCTTCCGCCGCTGGCCAGACCCGCAATCCATGGCAGCCGCAGACCCAGAGGAGGTTGGCGAGGTCATACGCACGATCGGATTCTGGCGTGCAAAGTCGCGTCACTGCGTCGAGGCGGCACAGATGATCGTCTCCGACTTTGGCGGAGAGGTGCCCGGTACCATGGAGGAGCTCTGCCAGCTGCCGGGTGTGGGGAGAAAGACTGCCAACATCGTGCTCAACAAGGCCTTTGGCGTGGTGGACGGCATCGCCGTCGACACCCACGTATACCGTCTGGCCACGCGCTTTGGCCTCACGAGGGCAAAGACGCCGCTTGATGCCGAGAAGGACCTTCTCGACATCATCCCGCGCGAGCTTTGGGGACCGGTCAACGAGGAGTGGATCCACTTTGGGCGAGACGTGTGCACCGCACGCGCCCCCAAGTGCGTGGGATGCCCCATGGCAGACATCTGCCCCAGCGCGGGAAGGCCCGACCGCTACACCAAGCGGAAGCAGTAGCGGGAAGAAGTAACCCTGCGGGGTTGTCAGCGTTGCCATTATCGATAGGGGCATCGGCACACGACGTTCCCGTTGCACCAACGAGCAGGTCGGTGTTGCACGTCACGCGTACCACCCGGTTGCCTTGCGTCTCGCCCCCGTCGGAGAGCCAATGTCGGGCTGCAGGATCCCGTCGACGGTTGCGCAGGCAAACTCGCTGCCTCCCGCGGGAAGAGGTAGGGGACGACGGGTGCGGCAGAAAAGCGACGTCGTGCGTACGCACAACCGATGCTATTTGGCAGATGGGAGCCCTGGGGCTGCTTGCTGGCGAGAAACCCGCGTCGTGCGTACGCACAACCTCCGCCTGCTGCCAGGCACCTCTCGTCCAACTGGGCAAACACGAGGCCCTTGTCAGAAAATCCGCGTCGTGCGTACGCATAACGGGAACATCCTGCCCAGCCAGCCCTCCCGAGGGCGTCTTTTGGCGAGAAACCCGCGTCGTGCGTACGCACAAGCCCGAACCTTTGCCCCAAGGCCCACGGACGCCCGCCACGGCATCGGACCCCGGCGCCAAACGGCGACGGGACCCGAATGCAGCAAGCCCATGTAGGCCAGGCACAGGACCGGCGAGTCGCTGCCAGCCCCCTATGCCTTGGCGATGGCCTGGTCGAGGTCGGCGATGATGTCATCCACGTCCTCGATGCCGATGGACAGGCGGATGAGGTCCTCGGAGAGGTGCGCGGCCTGGAGCTGCTCGGCCGTGAGCTGGGAGTGCGTGGTGGAGGCGGGGTGGATGATGAGGGACTTGGCGTCACCCACGTTGGCGAGGTGCGTGAAGAGCTTCACATTGTTCACCACGTCAAGGCCAGCCTCACGCCCGCCCTTGACGCCGAAGACCACTACGCCGCCAAAGCCGTGGTGCAGGATGCGGCTCGCGACCTCGTGCGAGGGGTCGCCCTCGAGTCCGGAGTAGCGCACCCAGGAGACCTTGGGATTCTCCTTGAGCCACCTGGCAACGGCAAGCGCGTTGTCGGAGTGACGCTGGACGCGCAGGGAGAGGTCCTCGATGCCCAGGCCAATGAGCTGAGCCGCATACGGGGAGAGCGTAGGGCCAAAGTCGCGGAGCTTGTTGGCGAGCACGCGGGTGGCAAACGGGGCGGCAGGTGCCGCGTCGGCAAAGACCACGCCGTGGTAGGACGGGTCGGGCTGGGCGATGGTGCGCCACTTCTCGGGGTCCTGCTTCCAGTTGAACTTGCCCGTATCGACAACGGCCCCGCCAAGCGTTGTGCCGTGGCCGCCAATCCACTTGGTGAGAGACTCAATCACGACTGCCGCGCCATCCTCTGCCGGACGATAGATATACGGTGTGGCAAAGGTGTTGTCCACAAACACGGGCACGGGGCTGGGAAGCGCGTTGGCCGCCTCGACGATGGCGGGGACATCGACCACGTCTACGAGGGGGTTGCCGATGGTCTCGACGTACCAGAGCTTGGTCTTGGGCGTGGTGGCGGCAACAAAGGCGTCGATGTCGTTGTTCTCGACGAACGTGGTCTTGACGCCAAGGTCACCCAGCGTGTGAAGGAAGATGTTCCACGTGCCGCCATAGAGGGAGTCGGAGGCAACAATCTCGTCACCGGCGCCAACCAGGTTGGTGAGGGCGAGAATCTCGGCGGCGTGGCCAGAGGCAACGGCCACGGCACCGGCGGCGCCCTCCACCGCGGCAATGCGGGCGGCAACGGCGTCGGTGGTGGTGTTGGTCAGGCGGCCGTAGACGTTGCCGGGCTTGGCAAGCGCGAACTTGGCGGCACCGTCGGCGGCGTCGTCAAACTGGAATGCGGCCGAGGCGTAGACAGGAAGGGCTGCCGCGCCGGTAACGGGATCGGGTGACCAGCCGGCGTGAACCTGTAGGGTGTTGAAGTGCTTCTCGGGATCCTTGGCAAAGTCGGGGTTGAGTTCGAAGGCCATGATGTTCTCCTTTTTTTGATGGTGGCGCCATCTGCGCCGAGCGTGTGGGAAGCGAGGAAGCCCGAGACCAGTCACCGCACTGCGGCGTCTCTTCTCGGGCTATGGCATCTGATTCCCCGATAACGCTGTATATGTCACCGTCTTTTTCATGACCTGCATAGTAACGCTTATGGCGGCAAAATCTACCAGCATTGGTAGAGTGTTTGATAGCAACTGGCTATCGTTTTCAAAGATATTTCCTGATCAGTGATTTTGCCGTGGTCTGGCAACGCATGCCCCTGCAAGGTCACACAAAAAAGCGCCCATCCTCAACATGAGGACGGGCGCAGGGCATGCGATGAGCAACGAGGTACTAGTAGTTGATCGCCTGCTCCTCGAAGTAGCTCTGCGGGTGGTTGCAGACCGGGCAGACCTTGGGGGCCTCGGGGCCAACGTGCAGGTGGCCGCAGTTGAGGCACTTCCAAACCTTGACGCCCGGACGGTTGAAGACCTCGCCCTTCTCGACGCGCTCGGCGAGCTTGTTGTAGCGCTCCTCGTGATGCTTCTCGACCTCGCCGACCAGACGGAACTTGGCAGCAATCTCCTTGAAACCCTCCTCGTCGGCAGTCTCGGCGAAGCCCTTGTACATGTCGGTCCACTCGTAGTTCTCGCCAGCCGCAGCATCCCTGATGTTGGTCAGGGTGTCGGGCACGTCGCCGTCGTGCAGGTACTTGAACCAGAGCTTGGCGTGCTCGGACTCGTTGCCAGAAGTCTCGGTGAAGATGTCAGAGATCTGGACGTAGCCCTCCTTCTTGGCCTTGCTGGCATAGTAGGAATACTTGCGGCTTGCCTGGGACTCGCCTGCAAATGCTGCCTCGAGGTTCTTCTTGGTCTGAGAGCTCTTGAAATCGACTGCCATTACCGCTCCTCTCCTTCCCCGCCACTGGGGAAACGTCGGAATCCCCCTTTCGGATCCCCCCCTGCTTGCGCAGGTGATACACATGATAGCATCAGGTACACCAAATGCTACTGTGATTATGGCAGAATCCTTCTCTCGAAAGCTCTGCCAACAACGCTTGGGCATCCGACGCACTCACACCTCTTCTACCCGCTGCGCGCTCCATGCGGAAAAGCTCCACGCAAAGAGTATCAAGGTCCACGCCGCCACGCGGATCATCTCGGTGAGCGAGGAGGATGCGCAGGACCTCCGCACGCTTCTGTCGGTGAGAGCCTTCGAATTGAGACTGCTTCACGTGCGAGCGAGAGCGTCGCGAGGGATTAGGGACAGTGGCCTTGAGGTGCGCCCCGTAGTCGAGCAAAGCATAGTACCAGGTACGTGGGTCGTCCGACGGATTGTCGGCGTCCGACGGGCAGGTCGCGCGCACAATGGGTGCCAACGTCGCATCCGAAACGGACTGCTCCTCCGGGAAGAGCTCGTGGAGAAGGACGGTGCGCACGTTGGTCTCGAGATAGACGCCCGGGAGGTCAAAGGCGAAGGCGCGAATCCCCGCCGCCGTAGCCGGCCCGATGCCGGGAAGCGCGCGCAGGGCAGCATCGTCGGACGGCACATGACCACCTGCAGCAGAGACCTCCTGCGCTGCTCGCCAAAGCGAGAGCGCACGCCTGTTGTAGCCCAGGCCCTGCCACTCGTCGAGCACGTCCGCCGCGTCCGCAGAGGCCAGCGCGTCTGTCGTGGGGAAGAGCTCAAGCCAGTGCTGCCAGCGCCCGTCGACACGCGAGACCTGCGTCTGCTGGAGCATGACCTCCGAGATCCAGATGGCATAGGGGTCTTTCGTCCGCCGCCACGGCAAGTCGCGGTAGAACTCGCGCCCACGTGCCAGCACGGTCGCGCGAAACGCAGCAAGGACTTCTGGGGGCAGCGCTGGCGTCACTCGGCAACAGCCTTCTGCCGATGCCTGCGACCCATGACTTTGAACGAGCCCGTCATCTGCGGGACCTTGCCCTCCATCACGACCTGGTAGAGGGACACAGAGCCAAAGTAGTCACGCAGCATGCGCTCGGCGTTGCACCAGACAGGGTTGAAGTGGCATTCGGCCATGCGAGGGCAAGGGCCACCATCATCTCCGGCAAAGTCACAGACAGATATCACGATTGACCCCTGGACCGCCTCCACAATCCTCAAGAGCGACGTGGTGCGCGGGTCGACAGCCAGCCTCATGCCGCCATGTGCGCCGCGCGTGCTCTCGACGATGCCCGCCAAAGCAAGGTCGTGCTGGATGGAGCGGGCAAACGAGTACGGGACATCGTTGTCCTTCGCCGCCGTGCGCACCGACACAACGCCGTCCGGGTTCTGGACAAGCGACGCAAGCATGCGGAGCGCGTAATCGGTCTTTCTCGAGATCTCCATTTCTACCTCCTGGCAGCCCGACGGGCTGGCCCCCTCTTCGGACTCATCTTTGCTGGAGAGTCGCCCCACTCGAGGACTTCCCAGCCATGCTGCCGTGCCAACTTTCGAAGCGTCTCCCCTGGGCACACTGCATAGCACTTTGCTGCCGCCGAGAGGAGCGTGGCGTCTGTGTGGTGATCGCCATAGGCATACGCAAGGGTCCATGCACCCTTGCCAAGGTGAGCGTCCGCCCAGCGGGTAACGGCTGCGACCTTCTCGGGGCCTTGTATCACGGTGCCTGCGACACGCCCGGTATAGTTGCCGTCTGCGTCACACTCCATGCCCGTGGCGATGTAGTCATCTGCCCCTAGGGTCTTGGCTGCATCGGCTGCGATGGGTGCAAACGTTGCCGAGACGAGCAGGGTAACGCAGCCTTCCTTGCGCCGCTTGGCAACCTCTGCCGGAGCCTCGGGGCGATAGCGGTCTTTGAGGACGCTCTCATGGAATTCGTGCATGATCTTGTCGATGTCGCGATGGCCCAGGTCTTCGAGTGCCCCGAAGACAAGCTCGCGTGCCTCGTCCTGGCTCTGCGGCAGATGCAGCTTGTAGCGCAGCCCCCACCAGCTGAGCGCAAGGGCGCGCGGGACGGACATGAGCCCGTGACGCCACAGGTACACCGAGAAGAGCGCGCCAGACTGGCCGTCAATGGACGTGCCATCGAAGTCGAACACGGCAAGCCTGGCTTTTCTCTGCGGTTGCGCGCTATCGTTTGTGGAAGCGAGCATGCTGTGCGTCTCCATAGTGCTCTCGGAAATCGTATTGCTCCAATGATACCAGTGCGGCATCAGCGGTTGAATCAATTGTACTATTTACCGTATCAATTGAAGCGATTGGGGGCAGCCTGTCACAATATGCCCCAGAGAGGCCGCGGATTGCGGCGCAGTTTGGCGACCGTGGCACGCATGGGTATGAAAGAAGCCCCTTTCGGGGCTCCTAGAATCTACAATGGCGGGATATGCGGGACTCGAACCCGCGACCTCCGACGTGACAGGCCGGCGCTCTAACCAGCTGAGCTAATACCCCACGCGCGTTGCGGGAGCTATTATACGCAGGGAATGCGAGATCTGTCTAGCCAGAACTATGGAAAAGTTTTGTGGATGCCACAGATGCCATGCGTTGCCGTTCGCGGGGATCTTCCCCGTAGGAGCTTGCGGCAAAAGGTAGCCATCGTGCATACGCACACGTGCGGTTTTCTGCCCTAAGGCGGGCCTTGGAGCCCCGCGCTGGCAAATTACTCCCCTTCTGCGTACGCACGATTGACAAGTTCTGACAGGGCCATCGCGTCTGCCCAGTTGCCGAGAAGAGACGTGTCAGAGGTTAAGGCTTATGCGTACGCACAAGGGGAAGCATCTACCACACCCCCGCTTCCGAAGGCCCCAACGGACAGAAAAGTACACCTGTGAGTACGCACGATGAGAATTTCTCGCCACAGTCACAGCCACAACCGCCCCCGCTATCGCCGTACCCCCCTACTCGAGCGCGACGTCCGTGGTGGCACCGTTTGAGTCCGTCACATGGACAACGGACCCATCAAGCGAGGCAGAAGAGATGGTGCCCATACCCATGATGGCGTTGCCAGAAGAGTCGACGACCGACATGGGCGCCGAGTCGCCGCCAATCGTGTAGGCCACCACGTCCCACGTGCCGTTGGACTTGTTCTCGGGAACCACGATGGCCGAGTTGTAGAGGATGAGCGAGACGGGTGTGCCCTCGACGGTGAACTCCTGCGACTTGTTGCCCTGGGAGTCGGTGCCCATCACAGCATACCCTCCGGCCTCGGCGGCCTCGATGCTGTAGGTAATACCCTGATACGTAACGGTGCCGTCGGCGGTGGTCTGTGTCTGCTGCGGCTCCTCCACGGTGGTCGTGGTCTCTTGGGACTGGGGGGTGTCCTGGGCATTGAGGAACGTGACAAAGGCCGCGATGGCGAGAATCACGAAGAGCCCCACCACACCCGCAACAACGAGCAGGACCGACTTCACGTCGGGGGACTTGCGCTGGGGCTCATGCCCATAGCTAGGCCTGTTGCGTCCGCTAAGCCGACGGTTGCGAGAGCGCTCGGCGGCGCGATCGCGTGCGATGTCGGCTGCCTCGGTGGCATTGTCGCGTGTGGTAACGCGTGCGCCCTGACCGGCGGAGAGGGTCTCGAGGGAGCCTGCGGGAGCGGCGCTCTGACGCGGGGCTGCGCTGTCGTCGATGTCCTCGGGGGCTGCGTGCGCACCACTCCTGGGCGCACCGCCAACGGCGCGCCTGCCTGCAGCGTGCACGGCATGCGCGGAGCGCCTGTACTTCTCGCCATTAGATGCGTAGCTCATCTCGTCTCCCCCTGTGCTTCTCGAACCAATACCATCCTAGCCCCTCCGCGCGCTACACCTCGTGGCGCGCCTCGATAGCGCGGCCAAGCGTCACCTCGTCGGCATATTCCAGGTCCCCTCCCACAGGCAGCCCGCTGGCAAGGCGAGACACGCGAACACCAAGCGGGCGGATGATGCGCGAGAGATACGTGGCGGTCGTCTCTCCCTCCACGTCGGGGTTTGTGGCGAGAATTACTTCCTGGGCTTCGCCCGATGCCAAGCGGGAAAGCAGCTCCCTCACGTGGAGCTGCTCGGGGCCAATCTTGTCCATGGGCGAGATGACGCCCCCAAGCACGTGATAGAGCCCGTGGTAGCTGCCCGTCCGCTCGATGGCCGAGACGTCACGCGGCTCGGAGACCACGCAGATGGTCGTGCGGTCGCGCGAGACGTCGGAACATACGTCACAGGTATCGTGCGTGGCGTAGCTAAAGCAGATGGGACAGAAGTGGACCTGCTCCTTTACCTCGAGGATTGCCGTGGCAAGCCTGCGCGCCTCCTCGGCATCTGCCTCGAGAAGGTAGTACGCGATGCGCTGGGCGGACTTGGGTCCCACACCAGGAAGTCTGCCCAGCTCATCGAGAAGACGCTGGAGCGCGTGGCCGTCGTTGAGCTGATCCATCCCTAGAAGAGCCCCGGGATGTTAAGTCCGCCGGTAACGGCGCTCATGGCCTTCTCGGTGGCAGACTCTGCCTGCTCGAGGGCATCGTTCACCGCGGCGAGGATCATGTCCTGCAGCATATCGGCATCCTCTGGGTCGAGCGCCTGTGGGTCGATGGTCACCGAGGTGAGGCGAAGGTCGCCTGTGGCCGTGACCTTCACCGTGCCGCCACCGGCCGAGGCCGAGACCTCGGCTGACGCGGCCTGCTGCTGCGCCGCGGCAAGCTGCTCCTGCATCTTGCGGGCCTGGGCCATCATCTGGTTACGGTTCATGCCACCCATGTTGTAGCCGCCTCTAGATCCCTTGGACATGTGTTCCTCCTGTTGGTTGTGTTCTGGTGGAAGCTCTTGGGAGAGCTAATCCGTGCCTTCCCCGTCGGATGCCGAGGGCGCCCCCTGGTCGTCGGGCTTCACGACGACCGAGCCGCCAAACGCATCCTCAAGCATAGCCGCAATGCTTGCAAACTCCTCGGTGAGGACCGGGGCATCGTCTGCGGGTGCCTTGGCGGGCGGGGCTTGGGCCGCAGCAGGCTTGGGGATTGGGGCCGGGAC
>NZ_DBHHPX010000019.1:0-53375 GCF_057241865.1 Tractidigestivibacter sp. | reverse complement strand
TCCCCTGACCTCGAGAATTGCCGACTCAACCCCGGGCGTTCGGCTAAGTTTGAAAATCAACCGGGGGCTAGTAGTATGCACTAGAGATCCGGATTAGCCTTCCCCTGAGCCGCTGGGGGCGGGCGGCCATTCATGTCCACATCGGTGATGACGGCGCCCAAAGCTAATCAGACGGCGCTACTACCCCTCCGCCTGGTCATCCAGCTTCTGACCCCTGGGACGACGCCTTACGACAATCTCCGCGATACGAGCGGCAAGCTTGGCCGCACGCCCAGTTCCGCTTGGCGTGAGGACAAGGCCAGACGCGCGGGAAGGCCCGCGCTCAATCAGCCCCTCCGCCACAAGCGATGAGACTGACATCGATACCGTGGGCTGCAAAAGCCCCAGCGCATCGACAAGCCTCGTAACGGTGACGGGCTGAGCATCCTCGGCATACATGGCGAGAAGCACAAGATCTCCTGCCTTGGCAAAGGTGGAACCCATGGCATCGACGTACTTGACGATGCGTTCGGGCAAGGTACGGGAAAGCGGCTGGCCAGGCTGAATCTCGTTGCAGGTGAGCTCGGAGAGCATCTCGACATAGCGGATCCCCTCTGGCGTGATGGCGCAGACCACGTTACGGCGGTCCTTGCCACCCTCATCTCGTGAGATCAGCCCAAGTTCGGCAAGGTTGTTCGCGCGATGCGTCATGGTGGGACGCAACGCCCCTTGGTACTCGGCAATAGTCGAGGTCTTCATCGGCTCACCCGCCACCTGAAGGCGACAGAGAACCGCAAACTCCTCGAACGTGAGTCTATCGCGCGCAGGCTGTGACTGGCGCACGAGGTTGTACGCTCTGCGTACCGACATGTACTCGCGCAGGTCCACGAGCCCCCACCTCTGTCTCTAGCCGCATCCCAACGTCATGGGACGACATTGCAGCGCCAGACGCAACCCGCCTGATGCCAACCCGTGCCCCCTTAAAGAGCGATTATATATTAAATGGAACTTCTTGCTGGAACAACTGCTTATACGTAGAGATTGTTCGGGTGAATGCACCAAAGGGGACAGGCTAACGTCACATGCTCTGTGGCGCGTGAACCCCGCAGAGCTCAAGCGCGAGGGCAAGCACCCTGCGCGTGGCGTCCACGGCGGCGAGCCGGGCCTTCGAGAGTGCTTCGTCCACCGGGCGCCCTTTGCTGGGAAGCACCTGGCACACCGTATAGAAGGAGTGGAAGTCCCCGGCCAGCTCCTCGGCATAGTGCGTGAGGCGGAAGGGGGCGCGGTCGCGTGCGCAGCCTTCCACCAGCGCCGGGAACTCGGAAAGCTTGCGGGCAAGCGTGGTCTCGGTGGAATCGGTAAGCAGGGCAAGATCGTAGTTCTCGCCCACCGCACGACGGGCGACCTCGTCCATGCCGAGCCCCTCAGCCTCCTCGGCCGTCACGCCCGCGCCCTTGCGCAGGATCGAGCATATGCGCGCATGCGCATACTGCACATAATAGACGGGGTTGGTGTTGTCCTGCTTCTTGACTTTCTCGATATCAAAATCGATCATCTGGTTGCTCGACTTGGAGATGAGGGTGTAGCGCGTTGCATCCACACCGACCTCGTCCATGAGCTCCTTGAAGGGAATCATGGTGCCCTTGCGTTTGGACATGCGCACCGGTACGCCGTCGCGCAGCAGGTTCACGAGCTGGCCGAGCAGCACCTCGAGCTTGCCGGGATAGCCCAGGGCCTCGCAGGCGGAGTCGACGCGCTTGATGTAGCCGTGGTGGTCGGCACCCCAAATGTCAATCACGTGGTCGACACGCTGGAACTTGTTCCAGTGATATGCCACGTCAGAGGCAAAGTAGGTGTACTCGCCGTTGGTCTTGATGAGCACGCGGTCCTTGTCGTCACCAAGGGCGGTTGAGCGGAACCACAGCGCACCGTCCTCGTCGCGGTAGAGGTAGCCCATCTCATCCAGACGCGCGAGGGCACGGCCGACGGCCGAGGTGCCATCCTCGCCCTTCGCGTAGAGGGAGCGCTCGGAGTACCACACATCAAAGTGGCAGCGGGACTCGTCGAGCGTGTTCTTGATCGTCTCGAGCATGAGCCGATAGCCGCGCTCGCGGAACTCGAGCATGCGCTCCTGGGGATCTGCGTCCACCCAGCACGTGCCGTCGACTTCCATGAAGTGACGGGCAACGTCGACGATGTAGTCTCCGCCATAGGCATTGCCACCCAGGTTCCTGTTGAAAGAGTCAGCGAAGGGGTGCAGCTCGGGACAAGCGTCCTCCTCGTCTGCCACGAAGGCCTTGCGGTCATCGAGCAGCACCTTCACGGCCTCGTCGAGCGAGCAGCCACGCTCCCCCATCACCTGCGCCAGCTGCAGATAGCGCTCGGCGACAGAGTTGCCAAAGACGTCCATCTGGCTGCCATGGTCATTGATGTAGTACTCGCGCTCAACGTCGTAGCCGGCGTGCTCCATCACGCGGCAGAGCGAGTCGCCCAGTGCCGCCCAGCGACCGTGGCCAATGTGGAGCGGGCCCACGGGGTTTGCCGACACGAACTCGACCTGGACCTTCTCGCCAACGCCAATGTTCGAGCGGCCAAAGTCATGACCCTGCTCGCGCACCGTGCGGAAAATCTCGTTGTTGGCGGCCGCCGAGAGGTAGAAGTTCACAAAGCCGGGACCTGCGACCTCGACCTTGGGGACGCCGGGGTCACTTGCCATGTGGCCCACAATGGCCTGGGCAATCGCGCGGGGCGCCATGTGTGCGAGACGTGCGGAGCGCAGGGCAAGCGTGGTGGTCCAGTCACCGTTCTCGGCGTCGGCGGGGCGCTCAAGGCCAAGGTCCCCCACCTCGAAGGCAGGAAGGTCTCCCGCCTCCTGCGCATCTGCGACGGCTTTCCTGACGAGCTCCTCAATCTTCTCGGGCATGTGCCTCGTCCTTCCTGGATACCTGCGCGCCCCCTGGCACGCCTACGTGTGCGAGCAGTGTAACAGAGGCGCCGTGCGCCGCCGAAGCGCAGATGCTAGCGCTTGACGCGCGATGACTCGCTACGCTCCTTCTCCGCGAGGTCGCGACGAAGCGCTGCAAGACCCGGCTCCAGGCCTACGGGGTAGATCTGCGGGTTGAGGAAGCGGGCCACTGCCGGATCAAGGTGCATGAGCGCGTTGTGACAGCGGGAGCGCGACTCCTCGATGTCCACCGGCTCGCCCGCACGCTCACCATGCTCGACATAGCAGGCGAGAAGCTCGCGCGGCGTGCCGGAAAGCTCGTAGGACGAGAAGGGATCGAGGATGTCTTCCATCCTCGCGGTTGCCGTGGCATCCCCACGCACGTAGAAGTCATCCAGAATCATGTCGCCCACCGGGCAGTGGTCGTCGTCCAAGAAGCGCAGGACGCGCTGGACACCCGGGACCGTGCGCTTGTAGGCCTGCTCGGAGAGCTTGATGACAGGGTTCCACGGGGCGTCTGCCGAATCGCGAACGGCCGAGAGCTTGTAGACGCCGCCGAGCGAGGGCTGCGGGTCGCAGGTAGCGAGCTTGGTGCCCACGCCAAATGAGTCGATGGGCGCACCCTGCGCGTAGAGCGACTGGATGGTGTACTCGTCCAGGTCGTTCGAGGCCGAGATCTTCACGTAGGGCAGGCCGGCGTCGTCAAAGGCCTCGCGCGTCTCCTTGGTGAGCTTGGCAAGATCGCCCGAGTCGATGCGGATTGCGGCCAAGCGCTCGCCCGCGGCCTCCATCTCCTTGGCAACTATGATTGCGTTTTTGATACCCTGGTGGACGTCGTAGGTGTCGAGGAGCAGCACGCAGTTCTTGGGACTCGACTTGGCAAACGCACGGAAGGCGTCGAGCTCCGTGGGGAATGCCATGACCCAGGAGTGGGCGTGGGTGCCAAAGACAGGGATGCCGTAGACCTTGCCCGCAAGCAGGTTCGATGTGGAACTTGCGCCGGCAATGTAGGAGGCGCGAGCAACGGCAAGGCCGCCGTCGGGACCCTGGGCACGCCTCAGGCCAAAGTCAGACACCGGATGCCCCTCGGCCGCGCGAACCACGCGCGAGGCCTTCGTTGCCACGAGGGTCTGGAAGTTCACAAGGTTGAGCAGGGCCGTCTCGATGAGCTGGCAGTCGACGAGAGGGCCCTGAACGCGCACCATGGGCTCGCGCGGAAAGACCACGTCCCCCTCGGGGACGGCATGGATCGTAAGATCAAGGCGATGGTCGCGAAGGTAGTCGAGAAAACCCGGCTTGAACATGGGGCCACCACCCGGTGCCGGGATGCTGGCCAGGTAGGCGATGTCCTCGTCGTCGAAGACGAAGTTCTCGACCAAATCCGTAATCTGCCCCATACCGCAGGCAACCGCATAGCCACCGCCAAAGGGGTTCTCGCGGAAGAAAGCGTTGAAGGTTGCCTGGGTGTCGACAAGGCCCGACTCCCAGAATCCCTGAGCCATTGTGAGCTCATAGAGGTCGGTGTTGAGCGAGACATCTGTTGGCTTGGTGCGGTCCGTGAGCGACATTGCTGCTACTTCCTCCCGTCTGCTGGCGCGGGCATGGGGGCTGCCCTGCGCCGGACTTCCATGTGGTTGCGCGCCTAGCCGAGCGCCATGGCGAGAAGCCACACCGCCGCCACTACGACCACGATGGCGATAACGATCTTCTGGCCCTTGGGCATGCGGAGGTCATCGTCGTCGGGCTCCATGAGCTGACGGCCCTTTTCGCGCGCCACGGCGATTCTCTGCTGCTCGGCAGCGTCCTTCTCGCTGGTGGCCTTCTCGGCCTTCAGGCGCTCGAACTCTGCGCGCTCACGGGCGGCCTCCTGGGCCCTTTCGCGGGCGGCCTTCTCGGCGCGGAGCCTCTCCAGCTCTGACCTCTCCTCGTCGGAGAGTGGCGTGTTCTCTGGCATGGGACCTCCATGGTGGACGCGCGGCGGGCACGCGATTGCGTACAGTTGTCTGAGAGTCTATACCCCTTTGCGGCCATCGGGCGCTACGGAGGCGAATGCCTGCGCGATTTGTAGCTCTGGCCCCTCGACGCCGGTGGCGTCGAACTCGGGCACGAAGCTTTCGGAGACGGTGTCGCCCTCCTGCCACCAGATGTTCTCGAAGCCGAGGTCGTCCGCGTGGCAGAGGACTATCTCGTACTCCTCGTCCGTCACGCCGCGCGCAAGGTCGCCGCCCGCCTTGCGGCAGATGTCATTGGGCGTGTACTGGTTCATGACCGAGAGGTCAGCCGCATTGCCACAGGCCTCCCAGACGCAGTCGAGAACCGCGCAGGAGTCGTCCACGTGGCCAGGCAGCACCAGGTGGCGGACGATGACCCCGCGCCTCATCGCACCGTCTTCGCCCAGCTCGCGGCCGCCTGCGGCGCTCACGGAGGCGACCATCTCCTGCAGGGCTGCTGCCGCAACGCTCGGGTAGTTTGGTGCGGCAGAGAGTCTGCTTGCCAAGGTGGGGCTTGCGTATTTGAAGTCGGTGAGCCAGATGTCGATGACGTCGGACATCGCGCGCACGACCTCGGGCAGCTCATAGCCGGAGGTGTTGCAGACGATAGGCAAGGCAAGGCCATTCTCGCGAGCGAGGAGCACTGCCTTGCGGACGGTTGGCGCAAAGTGCAGAGGGGTCACAAGATTGATGTTGAGAGCACCTTGGGCCTGAAGCTCGAGCATCATCTCGGCGATGCGCGAGGTGGAGACGGCAAGGCCGAAGCCCTCCTGTGAGATGAGGTGGTTCTGGCAGAAGCAGCAGCGGAGGGGACAACCCGTAAAGAAGATGGCTCCCGAGCCGACCTCGCCCGAGATGGGCGGCTCCTCCCAGAAGTGAAGCGCAGCCCTGGCGACGCGCGGGGTGGAGGTGGCTCCACAGCTGCCAGCGCGGCCCTTGGAACGTGCGGCTCCGCAGCGGCGCGGGCAAAGCCCGCAGACGTCGTAGGAGGATGCGTCCAGCTTGGCGATGAGATCCTCCATCCCTGCCATGCTCCCATCAGACTCGAATTATGCGCTGCTAGTCTATCTCGTAGCCAATCGGTTGTCATCCGGGGGCAAGGGGCGGCACTGTCCGGCAACTCTTGCCTCGGCACCGGATTGGCACCGGAAGCCCGATTCGCGACGGAGCTGCTGCGCAAACGCGCCTTCCGGAGTCGGCAGAGCGCGCAAGAGACCCGGCGTCGAACAAAAAAGCGAGCACCCCGAGATAGAATCTGTCTCTGGTGGAGATGAAGGGATTCGAACCCTGCGACCGCTTCCCTAACTGCAAAAGGGTTGTGGTCCGCCAATCCCAAAAGTATCTCCCAGCTGAACTCGTCGAGCTTATCTCAGCGGTCAGTATACCAAGCCGTAATCGTCAGCCCGTCCTCGTCTACGAATACCCTGTCAACGAGGCAGCCGAGGGCGTAGCCCCCGCAGCGCCTCGTCGGACGTGCGCACCCGCCAGTACCGCGCGAAGTACGTCTGCACGCTGTGAGCGTCATCGGCGAGCGCGTGCCGTGCTTCCTTGGCGGCGATGGCGGCGGCAGGTCCCGCCTTGCGTGTTTCCGGCTCGTTAAGCGCCGACGTGATTGTCTCGCCCGCAGCGCCCGCCATCACCGCCTTCACGACGTTGGCGAGCTTCGTCTCGACGTCCTTCTCTTGCACCCGCAGGCCGTCGAGATAGGCCGTGCCGCTGTAGTGGGTGGCATAGTAGTCGGCAGCATCCACAGCGAGCGACGCCGCGAGCTCGTCGCCGGTCAGCAGATAGTGCAACAGTCTCCTCACGAGGGTTTCGATTGCCGCTTGCCTGAGCTTCGGCAGGTTGCGCGTGTGCTTGCAGGCGTTGGCGCAGTAGTAGTACGTATACGTTCGGCCAGTCTTCGACGTGCTCGAGACGCCTGTCACAGGGGCGCCGCACTTGCTGCAAAAGAGCTTGCTGGACGGCCAATAGTGCGCGGCCTGCTCCTTTGCTCTTGCCCTGTCGCTTGTTGCCAGCTAGCTTGGCCTGGCAGGTGCGGAAAGTCGCGTCATCGATGAGCCTCGGCATGCCGCCTGGGATAACAACACCTCTCTCTCGGCGTACTCGCCGATGTATCAACGGTTCTTCAACATCCGGTTGAGGGTCTTCACGCCGAACTTGTTTCCCCTCACCGTCCGGAACCCGGCGGCACTCGGCTCGTCGCAAATCTCTTGCATCGACGTGTCGCTCGCATAGTCGGCGAACATCCTTTGCACCGCAGACCCCGCCTTGGGATCGACCTCGTAAGGCTTGCCCTGGCTGCCCACGTAACCAAACACGGCATGACCGTTGCAGAGCCTGTGCTCGGCGTTGTAGCCCATCCCTTGCCGTATGCTCTGGGAGAGGTTGCGCAAGTAGTACTCGGCGAAGCTTTCCGCTATTCCCTCGAACGATAGTATGCGATGGCAAGGCTGTTGTTATTATTGATTGGGGGTGTTCTTTAATCTCGTCATTGAATTAGACCTCGTCGACGGGTTTTCGCGCCCTTGCTGCCGTTGCACTTTGAGCAGAGCACTTGCAGGTTCGACGGCACCGTCTTGCCGCCCTTCGCAACCGGGACGATGTGGTCGATGTGCAGACCCACCTCGTCGGGCATGTACTTGCCACAAATCTGGCACGTGTAGTTATCGCGCTCCATGATTTGCTGGCGCAGCTTCTGTGTCACCAGGCGGCGCTGGTTCTTAGCGTGGTACTCCTTCAGCGTCGCCTCGTAGCCGATGGCCGCAAGCCTCTTGTTTCGCTCGGAAAGCCATTCCCAATTGACGGCTAGCTCGTCGTCGTAGACGCTGACCGCGTAAGAGGTCTTCACGTAATTATGCTGGCGATAGCGGGTCTGGTTGCGCACCGCCTGAAAGCGGTAGGCGCGACCGTCGTCAAGTGTCTCGAGATACTGGCGACGACGGCGCTTCTGGAGAAGGCACGTCTCAAGATATTTCTCTTGAGTGGCCTTCCAATTCTCGATTCGCTGACGATGTGCGCGCAGAGCCTTTCTGTTGTCCCTGTCACTCAGGAACCGGTCGACGTAGTCCTGGATATCGGCGCTCCTCTTTCGTGACACGTCGAACTGTTCGATGAAGTACGGATAATGAAAAGGGTTCGCGAGAACCCTCGCGACAGCCGATATGGCAATCGCGAGAACCCTTGCGACAGCCAACACGACAATCGCGAGGACTGCAATGACGAAGACCCCCGCGACGATAAAGAAAAGAAAGCTGTCATAGCTCGAATAGCCTGTCATGCCCTGTCCTCGTCGTATGTAAAACCAACACTCGACATTTTACGCGCCATCGACCAGAATTGGACAACAAAAAGGCTATCCGTCCGAAGTCCTCTTCGGAGTGGCTGATGCTTTGCTGCGGAGCGTTCACAGCGCGTCGACGCCGGGCAACCTATGAGCCCACCTTGTCCGCCTCTTCTCGCGCCATCTGCACGCGCAAAGACTCAGCGCAGCGAAATCTCTCGACGTGCGTCTTGAGGCTTGCAAAAAGGGCTCTTCGAAACTTCTGGTGGGTAGCATACCCTCCCCGCATTGAGCGCGTCCCGTCCGAAAGGTAGGATTCTCACAACGGGTAGCAACGCGATGGGGAGGTCCGGATGGGCGCGGACGCGAGCATGCTGGCACAGCTCTTCGAGAGGTCCCATGGGGCTCGGCGACGAGTGGAGGGTCTGCGACGTCTGGTTCGAGGAGCACGACGGCTCCCCCGACGAACTCCACGTCCGGGTCGAGCACGTCCACGGGAGGGCCGTCGAGTGCCCGGCGTGCTAGCGCCGCTGCGGCGTGTACGACACCCGCGAGAGGACCTGGCGCCACCCCGGCATCTGGCAGCACGGGACGATCGTGCACTGCGCCGTCCCCAGGGCGGACTGCCCCAAGGACGGCGTCCACACGTGCAGGATGCCCTGGGAGGTGCGCCCGAACTCCCACTTCACGGCGCTCTTCGAGGCTCAGGTGTTGCTCTAGGCCCTCTGTGGCATGAGCGCGAGCGCGATAGCGCATCAGGTCCGCGAGTCCGACTCGCGCGTCTGGGGGATCCTGAACAGGGCCGTCTTCGAGACCAGGGGTGCCGCCGACTACTCGGGCGTCACCCGCGTGGGGATCGACAACACGCCCCGCAGGCGCGGCCAAAACCGCGCATCAGCACGATGGCAGGCCGCGCCGGCCAGAAGGGTCGTCGCCGTCACGCAGGGCAGGGACAAGGAGGCGCAGGCAGGCTCTGCGACCAGCTCGAGGAGCACGGCGGCGGCCGCGGGGCACTCGCCGAGCTCACCCGCGACATGGCTTAAGGCGTACTCCCTCGGCGTCGCCTCCGAGATGCCGCGGGCCGCCCAGATTGTGGAGCGCTTCCACCTCATGCAGCCCTTCGCCAAGGCCACGGACCAGGTGAGGTGCGAAAAGCGCAGAGAGTCGGACGAAAAGCGCAGGGCGCTTAGCGGCACCAAGTGCGTCTGGCCCGAGCGCGAGGGGAACCTGACGGAGAGGTAGCGCGCCAAGCGCGAGGAGCTCGACCCAAAGACGTCGCACCTCAGGACCGCGAGGGCCTGCGCGATGACCGAGGCCATGCGCGACGTCTACGCCTGTGCCACCAGGGGCGAGGCGGAGCGTGCGCTCCGCAGGCTCTGCTCCTGGATGATGCACTCGAACGTCCCGAGGATGAAGACTGTGTGACGAGGACCCTCAGGAAGGGGTGGGACGGCATCCTCAGCTGGTGGGGCTCGAGGTCGACCAACGCGATCCTGGAGGGCCTCAATTCCGTAATTCAGTCCATCAAGCGGGCGGCGCGGGGCTTCAGGAACACGTCCTGCTTCGAGACCATGATCTTCCTCAGGCTCGGGAGGCTGGACTTCTCGGCCCAGACGTCACTAGCCTGTGCTACCCACTAGAAATGTGGAAGAGCCACAAAAAAGCGGGTACCCTAGTCGGACACCCGCCTATATCTGACAGCCAGCCTCTTCCTTGTCAGGAAGAGCTCGACCGTTCCTTATATGGTGGAGATGAAGGGATTCGAACCCTCGGCCTCTGCCTTGCGAAGGCAGCGCTCTCCCAACTGAGCTACATCCCCAGACGCTCATGCGCGGGAGCCATTGTCGCAATTTGCGGTGCCCGTGTCAACGCCAAAGTACGGTAATTGCGGAAGACAAGCACATGGCGCCCCTACGGTGCCGTTGCTATGGCGCATGCGAGAGAAGACAGGAAAGCCGCCCCCTGCGGATACGATTATGAACCCACCTTCAGAAGGTGGGTGTCCTCATCGCCCCTTCCGGCTTCCTCAGCAACGGAGGATTCCCTTTCAGAACGAGATGTTGGACTCCCTCGTAACGCTTGTCGGTTCACCCAGTTTGTACCGCAGGGGGACGACAGTTCTAATGTAGGCGAATGGGCATCTGGATACCAGTCTTGACACGGCGAGCGGTGCATACACAATGGATGTATTGGGGCTTTTTTGCGCAGCATTCAAGAGGGGTCCGAATAAAGTCCAAGTAAACAACCGTTCCATCCCTTCGCCCATTTCACCCATAGCTGCCTAAGGGCATGTTTTCGAACGTTTCTGTGTATGATGTCTGGCGAGGGAAGGTAGCGAGAAGGGAGAGGTGTCGGACGGTGCCCAGGTACTGGCTATCATTTCTCTGCTTGTTTGCCGCCTCTCTCGCTAGCGCGCTTGCAGTCACGCCCCTTGCTAGAAAGATTGCCGTTAGGATTGGCGCCATCGACTATCCCAGCAAGCGCCGCGTGAACAAGACGCCTATCCCCCGCATGGGCGGTATCGCAATCTTTGCAGGAATCGTTGCCGCTTTCACAGTCCAGTACATTGGCACCACCTACTTTGACTGGCCGGTTGTTCTCGTCCCCTCACCGCGACTCTCGGTGAACTACTGGATGCTCGTCCTAGCATTTGTCATCATCTTCACAACCGGACTTCTCGACGACAAATACTCTCTCTCCCCCAAGGCGAAGCTCGCCGGGCAGGTGCTTGCCGCCACCGTTGCTGCTTTGGGCGGTCTAGTTATCGGCGTGATTGCAAACCCCTTTGAACCCGGGGAGTTCATCGAGCTTGGTTGGCTCACCTACCCCGCAACCATCATCTATCTGGTTGCTTACGCGAATATCATCAACCTCATCGACGGGTTGGACGGACTTGCCTCGGGCATCTCGTGCATTGCCTCTGTGACGATGTTTGTACTCTCGATCTGGGCGGGGCGTCTCGACGCTGCTGCGCTTGCCTGTGCAATTGCTGGTTCGACGCTTGGTTTTCTCCACTACAACTTCCACCCAGCAAGTATCTTTCTGGGTGATTCCGGCTCACTTACCTTGGGTTTTGCACTAGGGACGATCTCGCTTCTCTCGGTGACAAGAATTGCTGGCCTTACCACAATCATCGTGCCCCTTGTTATCGCGGGCATCCCCATCATCGACACGTTCTCCGCAATCGTTCGCCGCACCAGGGCTCACGTGAGCGTCGGTCGAGCGGATCGTGGACACATCCACCATCGCCTTCTGGCCGAGGGCTTTGACCAACGCCAAGCTGTGCTCGTGGTGTACGCGTGGACGGCGCTTCTCTGTGCGGGTGCGCTGGTCATGACGCAGGTGACTACGGTGCCACGCATCTGCATTTTCCTGTTGTTACTCGTGATTTCCGGGGCGTTCGCCAGCCACCTGCATCTCTTTGAGCCCGTACTGCGCCACCATAAAGATTCGCACACCGGTGATGACGAGCTGGTAGGACCGGATGACCCGGCCTTTGCGGAAGAATCTGCAAGGGCGCGTGAACGCCACGAAGGAGGACGCGAAGAGCTTCTCGGCGTCCATTCCGACAGCAAGGGCAACGGTCGCCAAGGCTAACAGAATGAGACAAGAGGCAAGGGGGCAGCTCCCTCGTCCCACACCCTTGTCTCACAATGCACAAAAGGGCTCTATCGATGGGGTTTTGGGAGTCTTGTGCACAAAAGCGGGCTATCGCTGGGTGATTTTCTCACTCTGATATCAAATATGCAATATTGAATGCATAGTTTCGAATACATGTCTAACTTTATGCACTTTACTGTAAACGTAGTTAATAATTTGATGACGCGGCACCAAAAACGCCCCGCGATAGCCCGCTTTTGTGCAACGAGTCACCAATTTCCCCGCGATAGAGCACTTTTGTGCAAAGTGGCATCGCGCAACCAATGAGATGAGACAAGGGGGCTATCCCCTTGTCTCAAAAAGCGGCACCGGGACAAGCCCGCTGCCGCTATCAGTCAAACCAAAGAGTTAGTGCTAGTGCATGCCGTAGGGCTACTCTGCGTCAGCGAGGGCCTTCTTGGCAACGCCGGCGAGGTCAGCGAATGCCTCCTCGTCGCCGTAGGCAATCTCGGCGAGAACCTTGCGGTCCAGCTCGACGCCGGCAAGCTTGAGGCCATGCATGAAGGTGCTGTAGGAAAGGTCGTTCATGCGGGCAGCAGCGTTGATACGCTGAATCCACAGGCTGCGGAAGTCGCGCTTCTTGTTGCGGCGATCACGATACTGATACTGGCCAGAGTGCTGAGCCTGCTCCTTCATGCCGCGGAAGGTACGAGAGGAAGTTCCGTAATAACCCTTGGTACGCTCGACCAGGGTCTGACGCTTCTTGCGGCCAGCGACTGCGCGCTTGACTCGGGACATATCTAATCAACTCCTCGTTGAGGGAAAATCGGGACGCGCGAAGCGCCTACTTGGAACCCATGCGCTGGGAGACAACCTTGACGTCGCTGGGAGCGAGCACCGCCTCTTTGCGGAAGTTGCGAATGCGCTTCTGGGACTTCTTGGACAGGATGTGGCTCTTGAAGGCCTTGGCACGCATAATCTTGCCGGTACCAGTGCGACGGAAGCGCTTTGCGGTACCCTTGTGCGTCTTCATCTTGGGCATGTTACTTCTCCTTCTTCTCACTAGTGTCTTCGCCGCCCTGGGGCGTCACATCGAACGCACCCTTGATGGGGGCAATGAGCATGTGCATGTTGCGGCCCTCCATGAGGGGCTGCTGCTCGACGGTGGCCCAAGGCTTGAGGTCCTCGGCAAGACGGTCGAGCACGATGCGTCCCTGCTCGGGGTGGACCATCTCACGACCGCGGAACATGATTGTGATCTTGACCTTTGCGCCCTTCTTGAGGAAGCGCATCACGTGGGCCTTCTTGGTCTCGTAATCACCCACGTCGATCTTGGGGCGGAACTTCATCTCTTTGACCTCGATGCGCGCCTGGTTCTTGCGCGCCATCTTGGCCTTACGATCCTGCTCGTACTTGTACTTGCTGTAGTCGAGCACCTTGCATACCGGAGGGTTCGCGTTGGGCGCGATCTCCACGAGGTCAAGCCCCTGCTCCTGCGCGATGCGCAAGGCGTCACGCACGCCAAACAGGCCCAGCTGCGAGCCATCGACACCGATGAGGCGGCACGTGCGTGAGGTGATTTCCCCGTTGACGCGAGGACCATCGTTTCTGGCTATCTCTCTACACCTTCCTCTCTCTGCGGCGCCTGGCGCCGCGAACAAAAAACAACTCCCGATGACACACAGCCGTCGGGAGACAAGGGCCACCCATGCCTGGGTGGTGAGAACTCTTTGTCTGACCAGACAGCTGCCGCGTGGGCGCCGTTCAGGTGGGGACAGTATGCCCCGCTTCGCATGTTCACGCATGGATGATAGTACCCCAGCCAACCAGCTAGCGCAACGACCCTCTTTCGAGACGCACGTCTCCATCGAGACAACATGCTACCGAGAAACGCCAGGATAACTGGTGCCCGAGGTGGGGGTCGAACCCACACGAGGTTTCCCTCAGAGGTTTTTGAGACCTCCGCGTCTGCCATTCCGCCACTCGGGCGCGCCATGCGCACCTGAGAACTATACCAGATGCGCCAGCAAATACCTCACTGCACGAAGGGGTTGTTCTCAAGCTCCTCGGCCATCGTGGTCGCAGGGCCGTGCCCGCAGAGCAAGACCGTCTTTGGAGCGATCTCGCGGCCCATGCGCGAGAGCGATTGGCGCATGGCGTCTGGGTCACCACCATCGAGGTCGGTGCGCCCGCAGGATCCCGGAAAGAGCGTATCGCCCACGAAGGCGATGCCGTCGGCCGTGCCCTCCCCCACCAGGCAGATGCCACCTGGCGTGTGACCAGGCGTCTCCATCACGCGGAACTGCGCCGTACCCACCTTGACTACGTCGCCCTCGACAAGCAGCCGAGAAGGTGCGGGGGCATCGTTGTCGTAGGAGACTCCCGAGCCGGAATGGCGTGGGTTGCTGGCGTGCTCGGCCATCTCGACGTCCGGTGCCGCAAGCTCGAAGGGCGCACCTGTTTCCGAGACAAGCGCTGCTACGCCACCCACATGGTCTCCGTGGCCGTGGGTCCCCACCACGCAGACGACCTTCTCGCCAGAAAGCGCCGCAGCCACCCGCACGCCTGCCGCACCGGGATCGACGATTAGGGCCTCGCCGGCAGAGACGTAAGCGTAGCAGTTGGTCTGGATGGGCCCAACGACAAAGACGCGCACCACGTCACCGCCGGAAGAAACTTCAAATGAACCCGCATCGCGGAAGTAGCCCGTCATGCTGGAACTACACCCTTCTCTTCATCTGGCTGGCACCCTCACCGGGCATGATGCGCCGTGCATCGTAAACGGAAGGCACGCGAGAAACGCTGGCGAGCAGTGCGTCCAGAAGGCTTGCGTCCGAGATGGCCACGATAAAGCGCAGGCGCGCGATGCCCCGCTTGCCCGTCTGCGTCGCAGCGGAGAGGATGTTCCCGCCCGCGTCGCCAATCGCGATGGTGACGTCCTTGAGAAGCCCCATGCGGTCCGTAGCCTCGACCACAATCTCGACTCGGAACTCCGTGGCACCCGAAGTGTCCCACTCGACAGGGATCATGCGCTCGGGGTGGTTCATGAGGTCGTGCACGTTGGGGCAGTTGGCGCGATGCACCGAAACGCCGCGGCCGCGCGTGATGAAACCCACGATATCGTCACCGGCCACGGGGTTGCAGCAGTGCGCGAGGTGCACGAGAAGGTCCGCATCGCCCTTCACGACCACGCCGCAGTTGCTACGACGCCTCGCTCCCCTCGCGGTCTGCGTGATGGCGTAGGACTGCATGAGGGGCTTGTTTTCCTTGATGGCCTGCTCGACCCTGGCCTGGCGCTCCGCCTCCTTGCGTGCAGCCTCGAGTTGCTCGGGCGAGCCCTCCTCAAGGACCTCCTCGATACGGTTGGCAACCTGCTTGGACGAGACCTTGCCCGTACCGATGCCGGCAAACAGGTCGTCAGCGGAGCGATAGTCAAACTGTGGGTACACGCGCTCGATTGCCTTCACGGTACGCTGCGTCGAGATGCCATAGCCACGGCGGCGCAGCTCGTGGGCAAGGTCGCTCCTGCCCTGCTCGGCGTCGTCCGCGCGCGTCTCCACCGAGAAGTACTTGCGAATCTTGGCGCGCGCCGAGGGCGTGACCACGATGTTCATCCAGTCGCGGCTGGGCTTGGCGTTCTTGTTGGTGAGGACTTCCACGCGGTCACCCATATTGAGCTTGTAGGTGAGTGGGACCACCGACCCGTTGACTTTGGCGCCCACGCAGTGGTTGCCCACCTCGGTGTGGACGGCGTAGGCAAAGTCAAGCGGCGTCGAGTCACGGCGCAGGCTCATGACCTCGCCCTTTGGCGTGAAGACAAAAATCTCGTGCTCGAAGAGGTCCACGCGGAGGCTGTTCAGGAATTCGTGGGGGTCGTCGATGTCATCCTCGACGGCCCAATCGAGGCTCTTGCGAATCCAGTTGATTGTGGAGTCGATTGAGCGGTCCTCGGCCGACATCTTGCCCCGGGAGTTGCCCGCCTTCTTGTAGAGCCAGTGGGCGGCAACGCCGTACTCAGAGGCCTCGTGCATCTCGACCGTGCGAATCTGGATCTCTATGGGTTTGCCGTCCGGCCCCACTACGGTGGTATGGAGCGACTGGTAGAGGTTTGCCTTGGGTGTGGCGATGTAGTCCTTGAAGCGCCCGGGCATGGGGTGCCAGAGCGTGTGGACAGCCCCCAGCGCCGAGTAGCAATCCCCCACCGTCTGCGTGATGATACGCAGGGCGATAAGGTCGTAGATGTCCGAGAAGTCCCGGCCCTTGCGGGTCATCTTCTGGTAGATGGACCAGAGGTGCTTGGGGCGACCGGTAATCTGGTAGTTCTTGAGGCCCACGCGCTTGAGCTCGTCATCCAGGGTCTTGATGGCTGCCTCGGTGTCGTCCTCGCGCTGTGCGCGCGAGTCCTGGACCATACGGGCCACGCGCTGGTACTCCTTGGGCTCGAGCCAGAAGAAGGCCAAGTCCTCAAGCTCCCACTTGATGGAGGAGATGCCAAGGCGATCGGCGAGAGGCGCGTACACGTCCATGGTCTCGCGCGCCTTGAAGAGGCGGCGATCAGGAGGCAGCGCCGCCAGGGTGCGCATGTTGTGCAGGCGGTCGGCCAGCTTGATAATGACCACGCGGATGTCCTTGGACATGGCGAGAAACATCTTGCGCAGGTTGAGGGCCTGCTTCTCGTCCATCGAGGTGACCTTGATGGACGTGAGCTTGGTGACGCCATCCACCAGCTCGGCCGTCGTCTCGCCAAAGAGCGACGAGATCTGCGAGAGCGTGGCGGGCGTATCCTCTACCGTGTCGTGCAGAAGCGCGGCGCAGATGGTGTCCTCGTCCATGTGGAGGTCCTTGCAGAGGATGAGGGCCACCTCGACAGGGTGGTTGATGTAGGGCTCACCCGAACGCCGGCGCTGATCGCGGTGGTAGTTGGCCGCAAAGTGGTAGGCGCGGTCGATCTTTGCCCACTCCTTGTCGTTGAGGTAGGAGCGCGCAGCCTCCTCGAGGACGCGGAAGTTTGCCGCATCGGGAACGGTCGGCTTCTTGGCGGGCATGGGGGTCGCGGCCGCGGTCGCCGATGCGAGCGGGGCGGCCGGGGCCGCAGTCGCCCCATCGACGGGAGCCGGTACGGCAGCTCCCCCCACAGACGCCGCAGCCAATGCATCCTGGGCCTTCTCGGCCATCATGCCGTCATCGCCCATGGCCCCTCCTCCTACTCGCCCACACACACGCCAAAGTTTGGCGCAATGGGCCTGTTAATCGCAGAGAGCAACTCTTCCTCAGTACATGAGAGTACCCATTCGCCAAACTCGCCGCACGCCTGACGCTCGCGAATGCCCTCGAGGTAGCGGGCAGAGGCCTCAAGATTGACGCGCGCGGGACTCTCCGTCATGGTAATGAGACGTGCGTCTCCAAAGCCCACAAGCGAAAGAAGTCCCAGCTCTTCGAAGACCTGTATACCGCAGGTGACCGTAGCTTCCGAAAGCGGACGGCCCCTCACCGTGGCCATGGCCGCGAGTTGGGAGTCACACGCCGAGAATGACGCCTTCCCCACCTGAGCGGCGCTCCGGGAGACGCCCCGCAGTGCGCAGTAGAGCGCGACGAGCTCGTCTCGCGTGGGTGCCACCTGGCTCAGGATGCGCTGCGTGGAGGCAAGGTCGCGCCGGCCGAAGAGCAGGTGCACGCGGGCATCGCCTCCGTCGCGACCGGCCCGCCCGCTCATCTGGTTGAACTCGACGCGTCCCAGCGGCATGTCGTAGAGCACGACGCTGCGCACGTCGGGGATGTTCACTCCCTCACCAAAGGCGCTGGTGGAGACGATGCACGAAAGCTCGCCCATACGGAACGCCCGCTCGACGCGCATGCGGTCGGCACGCGGGAGCCCCGCGTTGTAGAAGGCGACCCGGGGTGCAAGCTCTGGCACCTGGTGGCGAAGCAGGCGCGCAAGCGTCACCGAGCGGGCGCGGGAGTTCACGTAGGCGATGCATTTCTCGCCCTCGGCCACAATCGAGACGAGCGCCGCGTCGCGGTCGCGCAGGTCGCGGCAGTCGTCGAGGCTGAGGTTGTCACGTACAGCAGGGTCTACAATCGCGTCCTGGGCGGCAATGCCGCAGAGGTCGCAGATGTCGCGAGCCACCTCAGCCGAGGCCGTGGCCGTGACGGCCAAAACGACGGGCTCGCCGAGAAGAGCGCGAACGCGAGGCAGGTCGCGGTAGGCGTCGCGCGAGGCAGAGCCAGAGGGCGAGCTGTGGTGCGCCTCATCGACCACGAGAAAGCCCACGCGGCCGGAGCGCGCAAGGTCATCGGCGTGGAGGGCCAGGTACTCAGGTGTGGTGAGAACGATGTCAACCAGGCCGGAGGCCAGGCCCGCATAGACGCGGGCGCGCTCCTCGACGGACGTCTCGCCCGTGAGCACAGCCACGCCCACACCAAGAGGCGCAAGCTCGTCGGAGAGGTGGTGCGCCTGGTCTGCGACAAGGGCACGCAGCGGATACACGAAGATACTCGCACGATGCCGCGAAAGGGCGGTGCGAGCCGCATGGACGTGGAAGACGAGCGATTTGCCGCGACCCGTTGCCATCACACAGAGCGTCGAGCGGCCGTTGGCAAGGCGCGAGAGCGCCTCGCGCTGCGCAGGCAGCAGCGCCTTCTCTCCGATGAGGGCACGCACCAGGCTGTTCGTAAGGGCGTCGTAGTCCTGGGGCAAAACCTCGGGTGCTGGCACAGCGGGCTCTCCGGGCGCGCTGAGTGCCGCGGGGCCCGCGACCACGTCCTTCTCGCCCTCCTCGCGCGCGAAGAGACCGTCCACGAAGCCCGGACCGGCGGGCGCCTCATCCTCGCCGTCGCGGTAGAGGATGTCCTTGACCATGAGCTTTGGCTTCGTATGCCCCTGCCAGGTCTCGTCCACGGCCTCAAAGACCAGGTCGACCACGCTGTCCGTAGCGCAGGCGCGCGAGCAGTCTGGCACGCGAAACATGATGGCGGGCACCGAGGAGGTGCCGTCTGTGGCAATAAAGCGCAGGTGGGCACCATCGGCACCAACACGAGAGCGATTTCTCATGGTGACGCCACGCACGGCGAGGAGGGGCCTTTTGTTGCCCTGTCCAAAGGGCTGCAGCGTCTCGAGCGACGCAATGGAGGAGATGGTGAGCTCGGAGAGGCGCACGACCGCGGCGACCTCGCCGCGCGATTCAAACTGCTCGGCAGGCAGTGCGTCGAGCACGGCCTCCAGACGACCGCGGAACTCGTCGAGGCGCGACGCCTCGCAGGTCACTCCCACAGCACCCGCATGCCCGCCAAAGCGGACGAGCATGTCGGAGCACTGCTCGACGGCGCGGAACAGATCGACCGAGCCAACCGAGCGGCCAGACCCGCGTGCAATCCCATCCTGGATGGTGAAGAGAATGGCAGGCACGTGGTAGCGATTCACGATGCGGCTTGCCACGATGCCCTTGACGCCCTCGTGCCAGCCCTCGCCGTCGACAACGATGACGCGCCCGCCGCGCCATGTGGCCGCGACCTTCGCGAGCGCCTCCTCGGTGAGGGCCGACTCGATATCGCGGCGCTGCCTATTGATGTCCTCGAGCTGCCCCGCAAGGACTGGCGCCTGGGCGGGATCGTTGGTCATGAGCAGGTCGATGGCGATGTCAGTGGTGCCCATGCGACCGGCGGCGTTGAGGCGCGGGATGATCGAGAAGGGCAGCGAGTCCGCGGTGGCCTCGGATATGTCCTGACCGGCACAGGCCGCAAGGGCCACAAGGCCGGGACGAGAGGTTCTTCTCAGCCGCCCTACGCCATCGGCGACCAGGGCGCGGTTCTCGCGCGAGAGCTGCATCATGTCCGAGAGGGTGCCCAGGGCGGCAACGTCGGTGTAGGAGCGCCAGACGTTGGGCTTGCCAAGACGCTCGCCCAACACAGCCAGGAGCTTGAGCGACACGCCTGCGCCAGCAAGGTCGCGAGAGGGGCCGTCGGCCGCGAGCTTTGGATCCGTCACGGGAACGCCCTGGGGTACCAGATCCGCGGGCTCGTGGTGGTCGGTCACCACGACGTCCACCCCCTGCTCGAGCAGCCAATCAACCTCGTGCTGGGCAGCAATGCCGTTGTCGACGGTCACGATGAGGTCAGGCTTGCCGTCTGCCAGCACACGGTTGAGCGCGGCCCTCGTAAGGCCGTAGCCCTCGCCAAAGCGGTGCGGGATGTAGGCACGGGCATGCCCGCCCAGCTTACGCAGGCCAAGTGCGAGGATGCAGGTAGAGCTCATGCCGTCGACGTCGAAGTCGCCAAAGACGGCGATGCCCTCCCCTGTCCGCACGGCACGCTCAACACGATCTGCGGCCTCCGGCATGCCAGGAATGAGCAGCGGGTCTGCCCAGTCGCGATCCAGCGAGGGGGTGAGGAAGGCGCGGGCCTCCTCGACGCCGGTGATGCCGCGGGCCACGAGGACCCGGGCCACCAGGCGGGAAACGCCCAGCGCATCGGCAAGGGACGCCTCGGCGCGGGGGTCCGCGTCAAGGACGTCCCAACGGCGGCTATCGAGAAGCCCGGGCACCCTAGCTCTCCCTGGGCTCGTTCTTCTCGGCATGATTACCCGTGGCAGGCGCAGCCGAGGCCGCCTCGACGTTGCCGTACTTGGCCTCGAGCTTGGCCCACTTGGGCTCGCGCGTCTTCCAGATGGCCAGGAGCGGCGACGCCACGGCGAAGCTGGAATAGGTGCCCAGAATCTCGCCGACCAGGATGGCGAAGGCGAAGTCCTTGAGCGTCGCCCCACCGATGGCCAGCATGCAGATGACCGGCACGAGCGTCACGACCGTGGTGTTGATCGTACGGATGATGACCTCGTTGATCGAGTAGTTGCAAATCTCATAGTAGGTGTGATGCACGCCATCACGGAGCTGCTTGGCGTTCTCGTTCATGCGGTTGAACTCGACCACGGTGTCGTAGAGCGAGTAGCCCATGATGGTGAGCAGGGCCGCAATCACGTTGGGCGAGATGTCAATCTGGAACCATGCGTAGACGCCCAGCGTGATGATGAGGTCATGCAGGAGCGCGATGACGGCCGTGATGGACATCTTGAACTCGTAGCGGAACGAGACGTAGGCGATGATGAGAAGGATTGCCACGCCAAAGGCCATGAGCGAGGAGCGCGTGGTGTCGGCGCCCCAGTCGGGGCCGATAGTTGTCACGGTGTAGTTATCGGTCGTGAGGCCGAGCGACTCGGCCGCCGCCTGCGCGTGCGCATTGGCGGTGGTGGGGTCGGTGGTGTCGGAACGCACGAGGAAGCCCGCCTCGCCCTGCGTGGCGGTTGTCTGGACGGTGGCCGCGCCCTCCCCTGCTGACTCGAGGGCGCCACGCATCTGCTCGATGGTGATGGTGTTCGTCTCGTAGAAGTCTATCTCGGTGCCGCCTGTGAACTCGATGCCAAAGACCAAGCCGCGCGCGACAAGGCCCACAACCGAGAGGATCACAAGGACGCACGAGAGCGTGAGGAACTGCCTGCGGTGACCGATGAACGAAATCTCGTGGGAGAAGTGGCTACGCACGAGCCTCACCCCCCTTCGCGGACGAGGAGGGCGCCTTGGCACCTCTTGCCTTCTGGGCCTCCTGGGACTTGCGCTCTGCCTCGGCAATGTCCTGGTCAACGCCCCAGAAGCCTGGGTGAGAGGGAATCGCATGGGTGGCAAGGAGCCTCAGCGCGGGCGCCTTAAAGCCGAACATGGTCACGATGTCGCAGGCAACGCCGAGCGCCAGCGTGAGACCAAAGCCCTTGACGGTACCGGCCCCCACAAAGAAGAGGGCAAGTGCGGTGACGAGCGTCACGATGTCAGCGTCGAGCGAGGTCATGATGCCGTGGCGCGCGCCCGAGACCGAGGCGTTCTTGACGGTGCGGCCCATGCGGACCTCCTCGCGGAAGCGCTCGAGCACCAGAATCGAGGAGTCTGCGGCCGAACCCGTGGTGAGGACCATGCCCGCAAGGCCAGGAAGCGACAGCGAGAACATGCCGTAGTGAGAAAGAATGGCGAGAAGTCCCAGGTAAAGGACTGCGAATACCGCAAGGGACCCAAGCGTGAGCAAGCCCAGGCCACGATAGAAGACAAACAGGTAGACGATAACAAAGGCCACACCAATGACCAGGGCGAGAATGCCCTGGTTGAGCGAGTCCTGACCAAGCGTGGGACCGACCACACGGCTCTCGGAGTAGTTAAGGGTAACAGGCAGCGAGCCAGAGTCGAGCACGGTCTTGAGCTCCTGGGCCTCGGCACTGGTAAAGTTGCCTGTGATGGAAACCTTGCCGCCCGAAATCTCCTCCTGGACGGCAGGCGCAGACTGCACGACACCGTCGAGGACGATGCAGATCTGGCCATTGGTGGGGGCAAGCTCCTTGGTGACCTGGCCGAAGATGTCGGCGCCCTCGGAATTGAACGTGATGTTCACGGCGTAGGTGCCAACGGAGGTCGAGGACTGCGCGACGGAGGTGGACTCGATGTAGGAGCCGTCGAGAAAGGCAGTGTAGGTACCCTGCTCCAGCGTCGCGTTGGAGGCACCGGCCTCGATCTTTGCGAGCGCATCGGCGTCGCCGATGTCATCGAGGCGGACAAACTCGAGGTGTCCGGTCTGTCCGATGGTCTGGACTGCGGAGTCGGCGTCCGTGGCACCGGGAATCTGGACCAGAATCGAGTTGCTCCCCTGGATCTGCACCGTTGCCTCGGAGGCACCAAGCGTGTTCACGCGCTTCTCGACGATAGTCTTGGCGGTGTTCATCTCGTCTACGGTGGGCGTGGAGCCGTCCTGCTTCGACGCGGTGAGGATTACCGAGACGCCGCCCTGGATGTCAAGGCCAGTGGTGATGCGCTCGCTGAGCGGCGTGAAGCAGAAGATGCACGCCACGCAGACGGCGACCGTCACCACGAGCGTTGACACGTAGTGACGCACGGTGGGATTCATGCGACGTCGCTTGGTGCGACCGGGACGAGCAGCGCGGGCACCCTTTGAGCCACGCGGCTTCGACTCGGTAGCGTTCCACCGGCCGAGGCCCGTTTTAGGAGCCTCGTGGTCTTGCTTCTGGGTCATGTGCAAACCTTCCGTTTTGCGGCAGACATGCCGTCCAGGCGAGGGAGACGCCCGACTGTGGTTGTTTTCTTTTCCGAAGGCCATTATAGAGGTTTGCCGATGGTTGCCGCTGCGGGGGCCCGGGCGGGGACGGCATGGGGCCTGCATGCCGGGCTCACGATCGACATGACATCATTTGGCACATTCAGGCGCGCGCCGGATTCATGGGCGGGCATGATCCGCAGAATGGGTAACGGTCTTGGAAAAGACGAACGCTTAGAGAGGTCTAACCGGCGAGAAATCACGGCATGCCGTCCGGTCGCAAGACGCCCTTGTCAGAAATCCTGCGTTGTGCGTGCGCACCACTCGGGTTTTCTGACAAAACGGCCCCGCTGAGGGGCCTTTCGGGCAGAAATGAGCCAAGGTGCGTGCGCACCAACCCCATTTTCTGACGGCATGCCAGCGTTTCCCCAGTTGGGCGAGAAGGTCCTGTCAATGGATGCGGATGGTGCGTACGCACGAGCGGGATTTCTCGCCAGCCGCCCGCATGCCTGCCGCCCCCTACCAGTCGCTCGCTGCCGGCGAGTCCATCCAGCGTGAGACAAACTCGCCGTACGTACCCGCAACGATCGACTCGCGCGCTCGACGCATAAGGTCGAGCAGGAAGTGCAGGTTGTGCAGCGACAGCAGAATCGAGCCGGCCATCTCCTTCTGACGCACCAGGTGATGCAGATAGGCGCGAGAATATCCGCCTTGGCAAACAGGGCAGGTGCAGGCGGGGTCGATCCGCCCGGCATCGTGGGCGAAGCGTGCGTGGCGCAAGTTGAGCCTCCCCTCACTCGAGAAGGCTGTTCCCATACGGGCGGTTCTGGTGGGAAGCACGCAGTCGAACATGTCGACGCCGCACGCCACGCCGCGAACGAGTGTGGTGGGATTGCCCACGCCCATGAGGTAACGGGGCTTCTCGCGCGGCATATACTGCGAGGCCAGCGGCTCGAGACTCTCGAACATGGTCTCGTGGTCCTCTCCCACCGAGTAGCCGCCGATGCCAAAGCCCGGGAAGTCTCCCACGTCAAGCAGGTGCTCAAGCGAGCGCCGACGCAGCGCGAGGTCCATGCCACCCTGTACGATGCCAAAGAGAGCCTGGTCAGAGCGAGTATGCGCCTTCCAGCAACGCTCGGCCCACATCGCAGAGAGCTCAACCGCGCGCTCGACCTTTGAACGCGGCGCGGGATAGCCCACGCACTGGTCGAGCTGCATCACGATGTCAGCACCCAGCTTCTGGGCGATGTCCATGTTCTCCTCGGGCGTCCACATAAACCAGCGCCCGTCGTAGTCAACCGCGCGAAAACGCACGCCGTCCGCGGAGAGCTTGCAGAACTCCTCGTGGCTAAAGACCTGGAAGCCACCGGAATCCGTGAGGATGGGGCCCTCCCAGCGCGTAAAGGCGTGAAGGCCGCCCATTTCGGCGACAAGGTCGGCGCCAGGACGCATGGCGAGGTGGTAGGTATTGGCAAGGACGATCTTTGCCCCCAGCTCGGAAAGCTGCGGGGCGAGAACCCCCTTCACCGTACCCTTTGTGCCCACGGGCATGAAGATGGGCGTGGGCACGTCACCGTGCGGGGTGTGCAGGACGCCCGTGCGCGCATGCGTAGCGGAATCCTCGGCGACGATGTCGTAGGAGAACCACTCGGGCTCCATGTCTTTTGCTCCTCTCGCGAGACTCGGGCTTCTCGGCCTTCGGACGCCAGGCCAGTGCGGTTGCCACGACCGCAAACGGCCGTGCCCCCCTCACCTCATGAAAAACGGCCCGGGAGACCCGGACCGCCTGCTCACACATGCGTATTTATGTGCGCCTACTCGCCAAAGCCGGAGTCGACGAGGGCGATGAGAGCGTCGAGGGCCTCCTGCTCGTCGGAGCCGTCGCAAGAGATCTCGATCTTGGTGCCAGTGCCAAGACCGGCAGCAAGAATCATCATGATGGACTTAGCGTTGACGGGAGCGGTGTCCTTGTCGACATTCTTGATGGTGACGTTGGACTGGTACTTCTTGGCCTCGGTCACAAAGACGGATGCGGGACGGGCGTGGAGACCGGTAGCGTTGATGATCGTAGTCTGCTTGGAAACCATAGTAGAACTCCCCTTCTAGACTCCCTGACTAAGCTCGGGGAGTGATTCCCCGAATTGCCTATATCGTACCAAACGTCCGTATAGTTTACACACTTAATGGACAGCCGACGAACAAACTCTTCTGAAGCGACTCGATTGGCACCACGTGCGGACTCTTGCGGCAAAATGGAGAGGCGCGTGGCCCGCAAGGCCACAGCGCCATCGCATCCACAGCAGATAGCGCGCAACGTCAAGGTGCGCCTTCGAGAGGAGCCTTCATGGCTTGGGGCAAAGACAAGACAGACGAGCAGGGCACTGTCGAGAAGGGCAAGGCGGCGGGCACCGCGAACACGGCTGCCGGAGCTGCAGCAGGTGCCACACGCGGAGCGGCAAGTGCCGCTGCCGGAGCTGTACGCGGAGCCGGTAGGGGCATTGCCGCGGGCTTCACGGCCCTTCGCGACGTACGGGATGCGTCACGCCAATACTCCTCCGCAAAAGCACAGCAGGAATCCATAGAGAAGGACCTCGAGGCACGGCGTGCGGCACTCAAGCACCGCGAGGGCATCGAGAGTGGTTATGACAGCATTGTGGCCACGCAGTCCGCAGCGCTCGCCGATGCCCAGAAGCACGCAGCCGACGCAGTGCGCCGCTCCGCTCAGCTCTCGCATGAGCTGCAAGACCTCGAGGCCCAGCTCACTAAGATGCGTGCCGACGACGAGCAGGCACTACGCCCCTACAGGCAGCTCGCCGAGTCGGCAAAGGGTCGCGCGGACGACGCCACGCGCACGGTTGCCGAAGCGAAGCGCGCGGTGCGCACGGCAGAGGGCCAGGTGAAGGATGCGACAGACCGCCGCGAGCAGGCCATAGCGTCGGCAAACCGCACACTCGACAACTCGAAGGAGCGCCAGCGCAAGGTCCAAGGCGAGCTGGACAAGCTGCTCGGCGATCCGTCCGCCAAGAGCGACGCAATCGCGCAGGTGCGCCAGGAGCTTGCGGCCGAGGTCTCGCACGTAAGCGCCGCCGAGTCGGCCGTGACCAGGTCAACCTCAGAGGCACAGTCCTCGGTCGATAATGCCCAGACACACCTCTGGACCCAGAAGCAGTCCCTCGAGACCGCCCAGCGCGAGTCCGAGTCCATACAGGCAGAGGCCAAGGAGCGCAGGGACGAGTACGACGACCTCTGCGCCAAGGCGGACGCGCGGCAGAAGAAGGTCTCCGACGACATCGAGCGCCACAAGGCAGAAATCGAGCGCTCGAACCGCCTGCGCGACAGCGCCCGGACGGATGCCACCAAGGCAAGCGACCTTCTCGCCGAGGCAAGAAGCATCCACGACACGCCGCAGGCAACCGAGCAGCTGCGCGGCTCGATAGCGGAGCGGGAGCGGGAGCTTGCGACCAAGCGCGCGCAGGTGGAGAAACTGGGCCATGCCGAGCGCGACCTGCGCCAGCGCACCCGCACCGTGCGCATTGCCGTCATGGCGATACTTCTCGTCATCGTGGCGATCGTGGTGGTTCTTGCCGTCTCGATGTTCGCTGGGCAGTAGCGGCGCCGGCGGCCACGCCGTGTCGCGTGTTCGCAAATCCGGCGCCCTACCTGATGAGCATGGCGTCGCCAAACGAGAGGAATCGGTACCTCTCGTCAATGGCTGCCTGGTAGGCAGCCATGATCTGCTCGCGCGTGGCAAGCGCCGAGACAAGCATCATGAGCGTTGAGCGGGGCACGTGGAAGTTGGTGATAAGGGCGTCCACCACGTGGTAGGTGGAACCCGGCATGAGGTAGAGGCTCGTGGTTGCATCGCGGCGCTCGACGATGTCACCGCAGCCCATGGCGGACGCGGAATCGGGTGCGTCCTCGAAGCGACGAGCCGTGACGGCGGGCCTCGACGCAGGCGCCTCGGGGTCCCAGGCGCTTTCGAGCGAGCGCACGGCCGTGGTGCCAACGGCAACCACGCGATGCCCAGCGGCCTTTGTCGCGCGCACGGCGTCGACCACGTCCTGCGGGACGTGGTAGCGCTCGGTGTGCATCACGTGCTTGGTGGGGTCGTCCTCGGTCACCAGGCGGAAGGTGTCGATTCCCACCTCGAGCTCTACCGTCTTCCAGCCCACGCCCTTGTCCTCGATCCTCTTGATGAGCTCAGGCGTGAAGTGGAGGCCTGCCGTAGGCGCCGCCGCGGAGTGCTCCTCGTGCATGGCGTAGACGGTCTGGTACTTCTCGGGATCCCCCTCGTAGCTCGTGATGTAGGGCGGGAGCGGCACGTGCCCCGCCTCGTGGATGGCAGCGTCCAGCGTACGGCCGCCCTGCGGCTCGAAGCGAACCAGGCGCCCGCCACGGTTGCCCTCGAGAAAGTCGGCGATCTCTCCCGTAAGCACGACCCCGGCGGAGAGGGGCGCATGCAAGCCGCCCGCGCGGTACTCGATGATGGTCCCGGGCTGACGGAGGCGCTTGCCGGGGTTCACGAGGCACTCCCACACGTGTCCCAAGGGGTCCAGGTCTTCTCGGCGCTTGAGCAAAAGCGTCTCGGCAACGCCACCGGTACCACGCTTGTGCCCCACAAGACGGGCCGGCATGACGCGTGTCTTGTTGGCAACGAGAAGGTCACCCGGATCGAGGTAGTCAATCACGTCGGTGAAGCGGCGATGCTCGAGAGAGCCGTCCTCGCGGTTGAGCACGAGGAGGCGGCAGGAGTCGCGAGGGTCTGCCGGTGCCTGTGCGATGAGCCCGTCTGGTAGCGGGTAGTCAAAGTCGTCGGTGCGCATGTGTGTGGCTCTCCTCGTGCCCTAAGGCTGCTGTGGTAAGGTGACGTGCGGCGCGTTGTGCGCCGGCTGCCCATTCTAGCGCGCGGCGGGAAGTTCGCAGCCAGCGCAGGCAGCGGCCCGGGCGGCATCGCGCTCGGCCTTGCAACGGTCGCGAGCCTCGTGGCGCTCGATGGCGGCCTCTGCGGCCGAGAAGCGGCAGCCACAGTAGTTCTGGCGATACATGCCTAGGTCACGAGAGGTTCGCGTGGCCTGGGGGTAGTAGGGCCTAAAGTCGCGCCAGACCGGCGTGAGGCCGTAGGCGGCAGCGATTTTGGCAAGCGCGTCTCCGCAGGTCTCGAAGAGCTGGTACGGCGAGACAGCAAGCGTGGTGGAGACGTAAGTAAAGCCAAGGTTGCGCGCGGTGCGGCAGGCCTCGGCCAGGCGCAGGGCGTAGCAGGCGCGGCAGCGGGCGGCGCGGTCGAAGCCGTGCGGGGCGACACCCGCCTCCCACGCGGCACGGTTGTCTGCGGCAACAACAACGCCGACATGCGCAACGTCACGCGCCCAGGCGCGCAGTGTGGCAAGTCGGCGGTCATGCTCGGCCACGGGCTGGATGTTTGGGTTGGTCCAGCAGATTGTGGGCTCGAAGCCCTCGCGACGCAGGAGCTCCACAGGCTCTATCGAGCAGGGGCCGCAGCACGCGTGCAGGAAGAGCGGCGTACGAACGTCACGCGTCTCTTCCGTGTTCACAAGCACCTCCGTGTTCTGCCCCTGACGTGACGCCACTCTTCTTGGCACCGCTGTCTGCGGCCATCATGATAGCGCGGAGAGCAGGCGGATGCGACCGGCAGCGTCCTCCTCAAGCACGCAATCTGCCCGAGAATGTGCAGGCACACGCTTGTTTATGTCAGCAGGGTCACGCAGCACGATGTTACCCCCCGGGACGCTCGAGGAGCGATGAGGCCTGCGCCCGCCAGCCCCGCTATCCCCCGAGCGGCGCCTCCCGCATAACGACCTCGCCACGCTCGTCATGTCCCAAGACAAGCGCTGACGTGAACCCACACGACGCCGCAAAGCATGCGCCCTCGTCCAGGCAGCCGCAGAGAAGGCCTGTGCTGTGGGCATCGGAGTTCACGAGGATGCGGCCTCCCATCTTGTGCAGCGCACTCAAAAGCTCGCGCCTGGGGTAGGGCTGGCTCCTAAGCCCGCGTGCCAGGGCGCCACAGTTGACTTCGAAGGGCACGCCTTCCCCCACCAGGTATTCCATGGCCTCAAGCGCAGGCGAGAGGTACTCCTCAGACGTCTCGTCAAAGTACTTGCCGCCCTCGTTGAACTTGCTCACCAGATCGAAGTGGCCCACGAAGGTGCACTCCGTGCGATCGTAGGTTGTGGCCTCGAGCTCGTAATAGGCGCGGACAAGCGCTGCCCAGTTGCCGCCAAACGCCTCCTGGCAAAGGGCCTCGAGCTTCTCGGGCGACCAATCGACCGACGTGTTGCATGGCACATCGACGTCCACGAAGTGCGTCGAGCCAATCCTGAACTCTGCCCCGGGGCAGCACGAGGGGTCGTACAGGGCGTCCAGCTCCACGCCGAGAAGGATGTCCATGCGCCCGCGGTACTCTTCCTGAAGCCCTCGAATCGCAGCTAGGTAGGCATCCCAATCCATATGGACGTCATGGTCCATGTGGCCAGAGAACCCAAGGGCGAAAAGGCCCGCGCCAAATGCCGCCTGCGCCATCTCCTGCGGTGTGTTTCTCCCGTCGCAGAGCGTCGTGTGCGTGTGGAAGTTAGCTTTGATCATGCGGTTACCCGTGTCCTTGTCGCCAGCCTTGCCTGCATAAGATACTGCAGCCAAAGCAATTCCTGCATGAGAAGCACGCAAAGAGACTATAGGGGATGCGTGGACCACAGACACTCTAGCGCAAGGCATCGCCAGGATCGGCGGCAAGCAGCTCCACGCCCGCGTCCGTATCGCGCACGTGTGTGCAGCCGGGCGTGCGGAGAATCCCCGCAACCATGGCCAGGTCACCGGCGCACCCCGAGAGGTGCGTCCACGCGAGCGCCCAGGCAAGCGCTGGCCCGGCGACAAGGCTGCCCACCACGGCCAACGCTGCCGTCACCACCACGGATGGCGCCAGAAGCACCGCCACGAAGCGACTCCGTGCAAGAGGGGCGCCCTCGGCCCTGGTGTAGAGCATCCCGCCCGTAAAGCCAAAGCCAATGTGCACCCGTCCACGCCCGAGCAGCAGGAACGTAGCCGCGTGTACCAGCTCGTGAACGGGCAGCGCGACGAGCGTTGCCACCGCATAGACCACCAGCCACGCGTCAATGCCCACGCCCCAGCCCCAGGCCACAAGCATGAAGATGACGCCCACAAAGCCCGCGGCGAGAAGTGCCGCCGAGAGATACAGCATGTGGCGAGCAAGCGGCGTGTCGCCCAGGATGTCGAGAGTCCCTACGCCCCTCACGAGGCGCCTCTCCTCGGTGACACCCCAAGGGCACGGCGGCGGGCGCCCTGCCAGGCATGGAGTAGCACCACGGTAACGACAAACGCGGCCATGTATGGGACGAGGTAGCCGGGATTGCCCAAGGCGCTTTCCCACCACTCGAGCGGCGAGCCTGCAGCGGGACTGGTCACGAAGCCGAAGTTCGTATCGAACACGCCGTTGAACCAACGGAAAGACACCAGGTAGACCACAGAGGCCACCAGAGATGTCCAGGCATCACGCCACCGGGGAGCCTCGCGTGGGTCGTCGAGCGCCATGAGCGACACGGCGAATGAGAATGCATGCTCCATGAAGCCGCTGATGCAGGGCAGGGTATACGGCGGACAGTACGTCCATCCCGGAAACAGCATGGCGCACAGCCCACCCGTAAGCCCAAAGCAGAGCAGCAGCTCGCGGGTCACGCGCGATGGCGCAAGCGCATGCCACAGACAGATGTACTCGACGATGTTGCACACGTGAAGCGGCCACCAGTCAGGCGAGAAGGTCCCGGTCTGCACCTTGAGAATGTCTCCCAAGAGCAGCAGCGCATTGGGAACGATGGCGGTGATGAGGACGAGCCGGCGCCTCCCTCCATGCCACGAACCGTCTGCGGGAAGGCTGCGATACCCGTGCACGAGAAGCCCAATGACCGTTGCGCAGATGACAAGCCAGAGCAGGTGCCACGGGCCAAACATGTCAAAGCCCTTGCCGCCCCAGAGCAGAGGCTCCGCGACAATGACCTTATCGATGGACATGCTGCCCCCTTCGATGCACCCAGGATGCGACGAGCGCCAGAATCGCACCCGCATACCCTCCAACGTACCCAACCAATGCCGTTCCAGACCACGCGTGCATACGTCCGTTGTGGGATAATCACGTGGCCTGCGGCATGCACGGCATGACGACGGGCATCACCTGCACCACACACGACCAAGAGGAAGCACGTCCCACATGGCACACAATTCCCAGAACGCCCCAACCGTCGAGCGCCCAAGCTTCCCCGCCCGCGCCGTCATCACCGGGGGCATGCCGTATGGCAACAAGAACCTGCACTTTGGCCACATCGGCGGTGTCTTTGTGCCCGCGGACTTCTTCGCGCGATTCCTTCGCGACCGCATCGGGAGCAAGAACGTAATCTTTGTCTCGGGCACGGACTGCTACGGCTCGCCCATCATGGAGGGCTACCGCAAGAAGGTGGAGCAGGAAGGCTACCAGGGCACCATCACCGACTACGTCCAGGCCAACCACGACGCCCAGAAGGAGGCGCTTGACGCCTACGGAATCTCGCTCGACCTCTTCGCAGGCTCTGGCCTTGAGCCGGCACGCGACTTCCACGCCCGCTTCACCACCGAGGTCCTGCGCCGCCTCCATGGCCGCGGCCTTCTGCACAAGATGGGCACCCGTCAGTTCTACGATGTCAAGGTCGGCCAGTTCTTGAACGGACGCCAGGTCATAGGCCGCTGCCCCGTACGTGGCTGCAAGTCTGAGAAGGCCTACGCCGACGAGTGCGACATGGGCCACCAGTTTGACCCCGAGGAGCTCATCAATCCCGTCTCGGCACTCACCGGCACCACGCCTGAGCTGCGCCCTGTTGACAACTGGTACTTTGACCTGCCGGCGTTTGAGTCGCAGCTCAAGGAGCTCATGGACGAATGGGACGTGGACCCGCAGGTGAGGCCCATCGTGACCAAGACAGTACGCGAGTCTCTCGTGCCGCCCGTCGTCTACATCCAGGAAAAGTTCCGTGAGGGCTTCAACGCTGTGGAGGACAGGCTCCCCGCCCACAAGCTCCACGAGGCCGAGAGGGGCCAGCAATCCTTCTCCGTAGAGTTTGCCAACTGGCGCGACCGTGATGGGGCCCGCAACGTTCTTGAGACGGCTGGCGTGCGCTTCCGCACCGGCAAGACGCTTCTGCCCTTCCGCATCACCGGCAACATCGGGTGGGGCGTGCCCGCGCCGGAGCTTGAGGACACGAGCGGGCTCACCGTATGGTGCTGGCCCGAGAGCCTCTGGGCACCCATCAGCTTCACGCAGACCGCGCTTGCGCTGGACGAGGAGAATGGCGGCACGCGCTTCTCGTCTGACGACTGGCACGACTGGTGGTGCGCAGACAACGCCAAGGTGTACCAGTTCATTGGCCAGGACAACATCTACTTCTACTGTGTGGCGCAGCCCGCGCTGTGGGACGCGCTTGACTGGGGCCTCACGCAGGACATTCCCGTGGCCAACTACCACATCCTGTTCATGAACAAGAAGGCCTCGAGCTCTGGCAAGATCCGCCCGCCCATGGCCGCCGAGCTCCTCGACCACTACACCGCCGAGCAGCTGCGCTGCCACTGGCTAAGCCTTGGCCTCGACCAGAAGGCCGTGAGCTTCTCGCCCAAGCCCTATGACACCTCCGTGAGCCACAAGGACAAGGAAACGGGTGAGGAGGTCCTGGTGAAGGACGACCCGCGCGTGGTCGACCCCGCCCTCAAGGAGAGCGCCTTCCTCACCAACATCTTCAACCGCCTGGCCAGAAGCTGCATCTACGGCGCGCAGAACGTCTGTGGAGGACACCTGCCCACAGTCGAGGCAGACGCTGATGTCCTTGATGCCTGCCGAGAGGCGGCGCTTGCCTACGAGCGCCGCGCCCACGCCTTCGACGCCCACGGTGCGCTCGCTGTCGCCGAGGGCTTCTGCCGTGACGCCAACCGCCGCTGGGGCGACGAGTCCAAGGCCGCCAAGGGTGACGATGCCGCCTACGAGCACGCGCTGGCAAACGCCTTTGCCGCGCTACGCACGGTGACCCTGCTCATGCACCCTGCGGTGCCGGCTGGCTGCGAGAAGATCTGCGAGCACCTGGGCTTCTCGGCAGACGCGTTCTTCTCGTGGGACCACGCGTTCGAGACCCCCGCGCAGCTGGCAGAGGCGCTCGGCGAGAAGCCCGCCGAGCACGCGTTGCCCGAGCTACCGCCGCGCTTCGACTTCTTCGAGAGGCACCCAAGCCAGAAGTAGAGAACAGGGGCGCCGACAAGGTGCCCCTGTTCTTGTGCGTGGTACCCAGAGCAATGCTTGGCAGCGGCTCCTCTTTTGGCCGCTCCGATAGAGCGACATTGTCGAGGAATTACTGCAAAGCACCCTAGAATGCGTATTTGATGTTATCCCGATACTTCTCGTAGAGCGAACGGTTGAGCTCATCGCCTCCATCGATATTCGCGCTGTAGAAGACTGGCGGCGTCTTCATTCCCCCATCGACAAGGCGCTGAACGAGCTCGGCGATCATCGCATTCAGAACCGCAGCGCCCACAACGGTCGACGTCGGTCCAACTTTCTGTTCAAGTCCGGTGATTGGAACTGTCGCGTCTCCCACATCACCGTGGTTATCTATCACCACGTCGGCAAGCTCAAAGAGTCGCTTTCCAGAGGGGTGACGCGAGGAGACCGTCTTGGAGTAGGAGAGGTTGGTCAAGGCGATCACGCTTGCCCCTGCGTCCTTTGCAGCCTGGGCAACCTCGACCGTGACCGGATTGCGCCCTGATACCGAATGCGCGATGAGCACATCACCCCTCCGAAAATCCGCACGGTGCCTGGCAAGTGCGGTTCCATATCCGACGAGACGCTCCATATCACTGGTTAGGGTAATCGGACTCGCTTCGACCGACACCTCCTTGCCAAAGATTGGATTGATCAGCATCAAACCGCCGGCACGGTAAAACATCTCTTGACTAAGGATTCCCGCATGGGATGCGCCGAAGATGTAAATCGAACCATGACCCACCACGCATTTTTCCAACAGGTCAACGCCGGCACGCATGTTTGCCGTCTCACTAGACCTGACCTTCTTTAGAATTGCCTCGACGTGGTCGAAGTACTCAAACTCCATCGTTGCCTCTCCCATGAGAACCCGTCTCTAAGCAATGAGTCGAGCAATAGAGCCGCAAACAATACCCCAGAGGTCAAAGTCCTGGCCACCGTAAACCAGCATCCACTGCTGAATCGTGTTGTTGAAGAAGTAGGCTCCAAAACCAACCAAGAAGACGGCGAGGACTCCCGCAACAGCAGATCCGATGACTGCGCCACGAACTCCACCGGTGCTATTTCCAATAATTGCGGCAGTGCCAATCTCAAAGAAGCATGTGGAGATGAGTGGAATGACCACGGTGGGGAATATTCCGTTCGTAAGAAGAATGGTAATGACACTCGTAACCATTGCAACAAGGAAGCCAATGGTCAGCGCATTGGGTGCGTACGGGAAAACGACAGGGCAATCGAGAGCTGGAATAGCATCGGGGACGACCTTGTCGGCAATTCCCTTGAATGCGGGAACGATTTCCGCGATGAGCATGCGCACACCTTGAAGCATGACAGTGATGCCTACACCAAACATGATCGAATGCTGGAATATGTACACAAACGCATCGGTGGTCGTGTCAGCATATCCCCAAACGGCTGCGGGATCCATACCGTTGGACAGAAGCAGGAAGTACATGATGAGATAGGTGATAGCGATCGCAATGGAGCCAGTGATCGAAATCTCGCGCAGGAAGCTCAGCGACTTGGGAACGTTAAGATCCTCAGTCGAGCGAGATCTATCCCCCAACGCTTTTCCGAGGAGCCCCGAAATCACCGAAAGGCATGTCGTAGGGTGACCGATCGTGAAGTCATCGCTTCCGGTTACACCCTTCACAAACGGACGCATAAGGTTTGGCGAGACAACCATATATAGCGCAGTAAACACAGTCGCAAGCACAATAAGTTTCACGCCGGAAAGACCCGCATCAACACCGGCAGCTATGAAGACAAAGGGGAACCAATACAGCATGTGGCCGGTGAGGAACACGCTCTTCCACTTTGTGAAACGTGCAACAAGCAGGTTAATCGCAAAGGCAAGTATCATGACGATACCAATTTGCGTGCCATATTCTGCGCTGATATCCACCGTTGTCGAAGGAACAGCCTGAGGCATAATCGCATTGAATGCAGCAGAAATGCCATCGATTGACTTTCCGGTGATAATCCCCGTTCCTGTTGTCAGAATGAAAAAGCCAATTGCGGTCATCGCCGTTCCGCGGACAATCTCACCAAAAGGCTTTTTCTGCAATATCAGGCCAATCATTGCGATAAGAGCAATGAAGATCGCGCCCTGCCCAAAGATGTCGTTAACGATGAAACTGAGTACGGCCATTGCTACTCACCCTTTCCCTCGAAATCATCAATAAACTTCAGAAACTTTTCTTCGACCTCCTGCTTGTCCATAAGACGATTGATGGCAACAACCGGCACCTTCGCGTGCTGGCGGACCCGATCGGAAAGGTCAACCGAGCAAAAGATGACATCGCACGTATTTGCGGAGCACGTGGAAACGTCACCGCAAAACACCGCGACTTCCACCCCGTGCTTTTTGGCGATTTCTTCTATGCTCATGCGCAGCATGAGAGAAGAACCACACCCAAAACCACACACCGCTTGAATCTTGGGAACGCGTCTCACCGTACTGCCTCCTTCCGGGGCAATGGCCCCTCGTTGTATTCCAACTCCCTACTCATTGAGCAGAGTGGAGAGCTCGTCACAGGTCTTGCACTCTCGAATACGCCTCACAAGATGAGCGTCATCGAGGAATTTGCGTGCGACGTGCTGCAGTCTCTCGAGGTGAGATGCCTTGTCCTTGCATGCAAGGCACATCACCACAAACACTGGGTCATTTTCAGAATTGAAGAAAATGGGAGAATCGAATACGGCGATTGAGATGTCCGTGCGCAATACCTCAGAAGATGGGGCGGTATGGGCAAGCGCGAATCCTGGCATTAAGACAATGTAAGGGCCGAGCTCCTTGACGCTATTGACCATGGAGTCAACGTATCTGCTGCGAATTGCCCCTGACCCAACGAGCGGCTCTGACGCTTGCCTGATAGCGTCTTCCCAATCGTTTGCTTTGAGGCCGATACGGATATTGTCAATTCCGACACTCACGGGAGATTGCGATTGCATCAGCAACTCTTTCTTCAGTCTCTTCGTTGCTTCTAGTCATGCATTTGTGCGATGGTCTTGGCGCTGATTTCTGGCTTCGCAAGGCTCTCTAGATTGCTCGAAGCCCCAAATATCGATGCAAGTGCCAACAAATCGCTCTTGTCTTGGTGTTTGATTCCAAGAACAACTATGGCGCGGACGTTTTTGGCATTCTCGCTGCCGAATCTAATTGGCGAACGGGATACAAGAATTGCCGCGCAGTCGTCTGAGATACCGTCATCCACACCGGCGTGTACATATGCGGTACCTGGAGTCAACACCATATATGTACCGAGTTCGCATACGGCGTGAACCATTGTCTCGACGTAGCGAGGCTCCATAAGACCACGCTGGACCAAGGGCATAGCGGCTAGTCGAATGGCATCCTGCCAAGACTCACATGCATCTACTACCTGGATATCATCAGCGCAAACATAGTCCGTCACACGATGAAACGATTTCTCATGTTTCTGCTCAGAGTAGTGCTTAACAAACTGAGAGCTCATTTTGGTGTAGGGGAGTTGGTTAACGTAGCCCTTCACTCGATCGATATCGACTTGCGTAAGCATTGGATTTACATGTAATACAGGCGCCGCCGAAGTCGAGAACTCGCAGGAGGCAATTACCAAGTCGACCTCATTGCGCTGAAGGTACTCCTTTGCCTCCCCAAGAGATTTTGGGCCAACAAGCCGGCATCCGAATAGCAGTCTCTCCAGACGTGACTTCAGCAACACGCTAGTCGCGAGGCCAAAAGAGCAGACAAAGAGAACGCTTGGGACAAGATCCTCTCCCCCACTTGCCTCAAAAATGGACGTAAGATACATCGCTATGTAGGCTATTTCGCTTGGAGGGAATTCAACTCCGCAATCTTCAAGAGTGCTTGATGTGAACTCAAGGATGAGCGGAGAGGTCAGGCGAAGGTAGGACTCTATCTTCTCGTCATGCAACTGGATATTGTTGTGCTTGCGATAGAGCGCCGCTCGAATGTGTTCCGTAAGCATCGCTACGACATCCTTGACTGCGACACCGTCAATTCGCTGATACTTACTGAGTGCATCAACCAGTTGCCGTGAGAGTTTCTTTGCCTCCCCGTTCATGGCATCAGCCTCTGTGCGCTCCCTTTGAGATGGTAGCGGACCTATTCTCTGCGAAAGAATCAGGATTGCCAGATAGGTTCTCTCATCCCGCTGGGAAACGTACCTCTCAAGCATTATGCGGAGCAAATCCAGCGTCTCTGCGTTTGCCGAGAGTTCAAGCTCGTAGTGCGTCGACCGAACGGTGTGCCCGCACTGGATACGGTGCAACATATAGCAGACCAGGGTCTCGATATAGCCCTCGTTGAGAAATCCCATGCCCAAGACGACTTTTGCATGCTGGAGGATTTCCTTTGCAAGAGGCATGCACACACTCATGCCCTCATCGCGAGCAACCAAATCGCTGATGCAGTCCGGGCAGGGGTTATCGGCAAGAAGCTGAACGAATGCATGACGTATGCTCAATTCGTCTGCCTGTAAAGCCAGACCTTTTCCTTGGCAGCGAACTACTGAAATGCACTCGTTCTTGAGCACCGCTTCCATTTCGGGGAAGTCACGGATTGTTGTTTGTCTGCTCACTCCGCAATCGTTTGCAAGAAGTTGAAACGTTGCTGAGTCACGAAGCAGAAGAGACGCGATCATTGCTGACAGCCTCTCTTCGGGGTTAAGGATTCGTCGGCCCTGCGTTTCAAGCGTCCTGTGAAGTGCCTTCACACTGCTTGGAGTGCCTACCAGCACAATCCCCTTGCCACGCTTGCGCTCGAGGGTCACGTTATGCATGCGCGCAAATTGCTCAAGCTGAGACAAGTCGTTTCTCACTGAGCGGACACTCACGTGGAAGCGGTAAGCGACGTCACCGACTAGCACGGGCTCATCTTGTCGGCAAAGCCATTCGAGTTCGCTCACCTGTCGATTCGTCAAGTCGAACATTATTCACCACCTCGCTTCCTGATTAGAATGTACGTGCCATTCGATAGGGCAACAATGACCAATCGGAGCAGAGGAAATGGCAAAGATGAGCCTTAATGCATGTTGCTTGGGGTTTGACCCGCAGAGATAGCTAGGTAGGCAATCATTCGAATGATGCCTGAGCTAGACAGTTAAACTTGGAGGCAATCCAAAGGAACTAATATTGCATCCGTCGAGAACACGTGGGAATAAGGCTCCGTCGTTCTTATCGAGTGGTGCCGACAAATCCAGAAGGAAAGAGGGGCGCCGCCGGGGCGCCCCTCTTCTTGGATGAGACAAAGGGAAACTCCCTTTGTCTCATCGCAGGCTGTTGTCGCGGTCGTAGTGCTTGCCGTCCCAGTAGACGCGTGTTGCACGCTGGCACTTCTCGGGCAGTCCGACGTCTTTGAGCGCCCATGCGCAGAACTCGTCAAAGCCCACACGGTCAACGATGTAGCCGATGTGCTCCTTGCCCTCGGGCGCATTGGGGTCGATGTACTCCTCGATGAAGGCGTAGGTGTTCTTCACAATCTTCACGATGGAGCCCTCGTCCACCCAGCGCAGCCAGTCCTGAGCCAGCCGCGGGTTCTGCTTGCCCGTGCGTCCCATGATCTTGAGACGGAAATAGTGCTCGGGACTCCTGGTCCAGGCGCGCGTGGGGCAGTAGACCACGCACACGCCGCATCCTATGCAGCGGTCCTCGTCGCGCACGACCTTGCCCTTCTCGAGTCTAAGCGCGCTCACCGAGCGCCGCTGGCACCAGTCGACGCACTGCCCACAGCCGATGCAGCGGTTAGGGTCGTAGTGGGGCTCGGTCATGCCGATGATGCCAAAGTCGTTGAGAGCCACGTGCGCACAGTCGTTTGAGCAGCCGGTGAAGGCCACCTTCACGTGCCGGTTGTTGGGAAAGATCTCGTGGTCCATGCGCTGGGCAAAGGCGGTCGTGTCGTAGCAGCCAAAGGGGCACAGCCGCTTGCCGGGGCATGCCACAACGTTGCGGGTGCCACTTGCCAGGTAGCCCTGTGAGGTGTCTTCCTGGTTGATCTTTGTGTCCTCGATGATGGCCCTGAGCTTCTCGTTTACCTTGGGCATGTCTTCCATGTGGATGCCCGGGATCTCGACGCCCTGGCGGTTGGTGAGGAATATCTCCCCCCTGCCGTACTCCTCGGCAATCTCGACGATGCGCGCCATGCTCTTGGCGCTCACAAGGCCGCCAGGAATGCGCACGCGGCTGGCGGCCATGCCGCGCTCCTTGCTCACGCGGAACGCGTTCTTCTTCATGGCCTTGACGTCAATGTCTTGAATCATGGAGGTCTCCTAATCCAGCAGCTGCTTGCTCTGGGTGTAGTTGAAGACGGGCCCATCCAGGCACACGTACTTCTCACCTATGCGGCAATGACCGCATTTGCCCAGGCCACAGCACATCTTTCGCTCCTGGCTCACCCAGATGTTCTCCTCTGCAAGGCCCAGCTCGAGAAGGCCCTTCACGGAGAAGCGCATCATGGGCGGCGGGCCTACGACAATTGCCTGCGCCATTGAGGGGTCACGCAGAGGGAGCCCGGGGATGTACTTGGTTACCAAGCCAACGTTGCCCTCGTAGCCGTCAGGTGCGCCGTCCACGGTAAGGATGAGGTCCAGAAGACCATCCCAGCGTGCAAGGTCATCGCGGAAGAGCATGTCGGAGGGACTGCGAAAGCCCACGATCACGTGCTTGTCCTTGGGTGTGGCGCTTGCGGCCAAGGCTTCGACGACTCCCCTCACGGGGCTCACACCCGTGCCACCGGCCACAACAACGCACTCCCCGTCTAGGTAGCGCTCGACTTCGAAGCCGTTTCCGTAGGGCCCACGCAAAAGCAGCGTCGAGCCCTCGTAGGCCTCGAAGACCTCGCTGGTCACCACGCCCACGCGGCGAATGGTGAGGTCGACCGACTCGCCGGGCACAATGCCGCTCACGCTGATGGGCGCCTCACCGTACTTAGGGACGGAGACCTCGAAGAACTGGCCGGGGCAAACCTCTCCGCCAAAGCCCATGCGAAAGGTGTATTCCTTCTCGGTGTGCCTGATGATCTCGATCACCTTCGAGGCAAAGGGTAGGTATGGATTGTTGCTAGGCATCGCAGGCCACGCTCCCCTCGTGCTGGGCGTCCCACTCGTCAACGGCGTCGGTGAGCTTGTTGACGCACGCGGCAAAGCTGATGTACTCGGGGCATACGTCGTCGCAGCGCCCGCAGCCCACGCACATGTCGTAGCCAAAGCGCTGGCGGAAGTCGCACACCTTGTGGAGCACCTTGAAGCGCATGCGCTCGCCGTGCTGCTTGCGGTAGCTTGCCCCGCCGGCAACCGTCGAGTAGCCGTCAATCATGCAGCTGGCCTGCACACGGCGCCTCTCGCCAACCCTACCATTCTCGGTGTAGGCCACGTCTTGCATGGTGAAGCACGTACAGGTGGGGCACACGATGGTGCACCTGCCGCAGCCGATGCAGCGGTGGTTGTACTCGTCCCACACGTCACTGGAGCGAAGCTCCAAGGGCACGGACTTGGGGACGCGCACGTGCACCTCGTTTGTGCTGACGTGCGCGGGAACAACGTCTTGGCTGCGTGTGGCATGACGCTCGAAGAGCGGTCGGAAGGACTCGTTTGCCACGGCACAGGCGTAGCCGTCGCCCAAGCGCTCGAGCGAGAACTCCCAGCAGTCGGGTGCGACGCTTGTGCCCATGTCTGCGCAGAAGCAGTGCTCGAAGGTCTGTGGGCAGCCGAGAAGCACAAAGCGAACGCGGTCGCGGATGCGACGGTAGAAGCTATCCTCGGGGCCGTTGTGCAGATACATCGCGTCAAGGCGCTTCACGCCATAGAGATCGCAGGCGCGCATGAGCACGAGAACCTCGCGGGCGTCACCGCGCACGGCGGAGTCGTTGGCTGCACCAACATCGCTAGCCTCTCTCACCTGGTCCTCGGTGTAGTAGAAGAGCGTCTGCGAGAGCGGTGTGAGCAGTTCCTTGAACGAGTAGTCACTCTTCGCGTCGAGCTCGACCTGCGAGGCGTCATCCACGAAATCGTAGATTACCTGGTCAACGTCGGTGAAGCGCCCTGCACCCACCCTTCTCACCGGAGCAAAGACGAGGTGGTCGCGGGCAAGCTCGCGAACCAGCCCGTCAAGCCCCTCCCCATCAAGCACGTATCCCATGGTCTCCCCTCTCTTCCGCGTCCCGGCCGGGACGCATCCTCTTTCTTGTGAGTGCGGCGCTCACGGGTGCGTGAGCACATACCTCCACAGGAGTTGCGGGTCGTCCTGCTCTGCCATGCCAACGCCCAGCGCCGTCGGCACGGCTCCGCTCGTGGCGACAAGGCCTGGCGGTCCCTGGGCAACCGCGCGCCCCTCGGCCATGAGGCAGACCTTGTCGGCATACGAGAAGGCCGACTCCACGTCGTGGGTCGCAACCACCACCGCCAGACCCTCTCCTGCAAGGCGGCGGAAGAGCGCGGCGAGCTCCCAGCGCCTGTGGGCGTCAAGGTGCGCGGACGGCTCGTCGAGAAGGAGCGTCCCTGCGTCCTGGGCGACAACCATAGCAAGATAGGCGCATTGCAACTCGCCGCCCGACACATCCCCGAGGAGCCGGTCACGAAGCTTCCACACGCCCGTGAGCTCCATGGCGTGACGCACCAGACTGCGGTCCTTCTCGCCCAGCGTCCTTACAGCACCGAGCGTGGCAAAACGCCCGTGGCACACCAGGGTGTAGACATCCATGCGCGGAGCGCCGAGCTTCTGGGGTAGATAGGCAAGGTGGCGTGCCCGCTCCCGGTGGCTGAGCTTCCCCAAGCCAAGTCCGTCCACGGCCACGCTCCCCTCGTGCGGGAGCACGCCGGCAAGGCAGCGCAAAAGCGTGGACTTGCCACAGCCGTTCTTGCCCACGAGGGTGCTCACCTGGCCGTCGTTGAGCTCGAGGGAGTCAACGGCAAGGGAGAAGCCGCTTTCGCGCACAAACGAGAGGCCCCGCACGTCAATCATGCGGCATCACCCCTGCGACACGCCGTGACAGAATGTGAGCCATGCCTGCACCTGCGCCGCGACAGAAGCCCTAGGAAGAACGGCGCGCCGAGAAGTGCGAGCACCAGGCCGACCGGAAGCTCGTAGGGAAATGCGATGGTCCGTGCCACGAGGTCGCATGCAACCAGCAGGGCCGAGCCCCACACGACGCAAAGTGCGAGCCCCTGGCGGGTCGTGGGTCTCGCCCACATGCGGATGAGATTGGGAACGATAAGGCCAACAAAGCTGAGTAGGCCGCAGATGGATACGGCCGAGGCGGCGAGAAGCGCGGCGCAGACAATGGCTCCCAGCCTGCAGGCGCGCACATTAAGACCAAGGCCGTGCGCGGCCTCGTCACCCAGTGCAAGCAGGTCTATGCCACGGCCGAGGCAGGCCCCGGCCACAAGCGCCACCGCCATGGCAGGAAGGCTCACCGCAAGGCTCTGGTAGGTCACCCCGGAAAGTCCGCCAAGCGTAAAGGACACGCGATCCGTGACCGATTCCGGCCACACGACCACGATCACGTCAATGGCTGCCGCCATAAGGCTCGAGACCGCAACGCCGGCAAGGACCACAGTGCTGGGGCCGCTCCCCGCTCGGCGCGAGACCAGGCACACCAGAAGCGTGGCGAGAAGCGCGCCGGCAAAGGCCATGGCCTGTCTCAGGATAGGGTGTCCTGGCAGCCAGAGGGCTGCGACAAGCCAGAGCAGGCCCGCCCCGGCATTGACGCCCATCACACCCGGCGAGGCAAGGTCGTTGTCGAGCGACGCCTGCAGGAGGAGGCCCGATGATGCCAGCGCCGCGCCGCAGAACGCCCCCGCAACCACACGAGGCAGGCGAACACCCATAAGGACGAGCGTTGCCGTGGGATCTGCAGCGCGGCCGGTGACGAGGAGGCCAAGCGTCTGAAACGCCTCGGACGAGCCGAGCGCCGAGGTGCCCTTGAGTAGCGAGGCGAGCGAGGCGAGCGCGAGCGCGACGGCACCCAGAACGCACGCCCAGTGGCTCCTCTCGTATCGCCCCTCTTCACCGTTGGACACGACTACCCCTGTTGCTCTCGCACGCTGAGGATGTAGGAGTAGGCCTCTGCCCAGCGCTCGTTTGGCTTGTACTCAAAGAGGTCCTTGGGCAGGACGTTGACCCTGCCCGCCTGAGCCGCCGAGAGGGACGACCATGCCGGCTGAGCCTGGAAATCCTGTTCGAAGACCCCCTTGGCCTCATCCTCGTCCCCGCGAGGGATGACAAAGACGTAGTAGGGGTCGGCGGCAACGATTGCCTCGACCGAGAGGTCATCCAACGAGGAGTCGTCCTCGGCGATGTTCGCCATCTGCAGGTTGTCGAAGATCTCGCAGGCAAAGTAGCCGCTCTTGGCGACCTTTGCCTTGGTAGACGAGATGAGAAGCGCCAGGTAGCTCACCTGGGGCAGGCCTGCCGCGCTTGCCTCGACCTCGCTTATGGCATTCGAGACGTCCGTGACGTTGGCCTGGTAGAGGTCGTCTCGCCCGCTCGTCTCGGTAAGTGCGGCCATGTTGCTTGCGTAGTCGTCGAAGCTGTTCACGTCGACGTCGCGCCACGCAATGCCCGCACCGCCCAGGCCGGACTCGAGCTCCTCCTGCGCGGGGATCTCGGCAGTGAGCAGCACGAGCGTGGGCTTGAGCGCAACGATCTTCTCGAGGCTCGGTTGCGCGATGGTGCCCACAGATTCCACGTCTTCGGGTAGGCCGTCGAGACCGGTAGCATCTTCGGTAACGCCCACGGGCGGCATACCGGCAAGGACCGCCATCTGGGCAAGCGAGCGAGAGGTAGCAATGATGCGCATTTCGTCGACGGCATCTGCGGTCCCAGTCGAGTCTGATGACGGTGCGGTGTCCGCACTTGGCTGCGTAGCACACCCGGTGAGAAGCCCGCAACCCAGAAGCGCTGACAAGCGCAGGAAATCTCTTCTCTCGAGCATGGGCCCTCCCACATGGTAGTGTGATATCAGAGTCGCCTTGTCCTGTAGCCACGCAGATGACTTAATGATATCTGCTCAAACGCTCGTGTTTCTGTTGGCATAGCAACGAAATGAAGAACTTGGGCAGCCATGCCATCGTTCTCGTCGTCATAGAGAGGAAGCCCATGCCGAGCACCGTAGCGCCCATTCCGCCTCAGCCGCATTTCCCCAGCTACTATCTGCGCCCCACCGTCGTGCCCCGTGTGGCGCGCAAGGTCGAGACTGGCGATGGGGCCCAGATTGCCACATTCGTGTATGGCCCGGTCGAGGGGCGGGTGGAAGCGGATCCGGTCCTCTTCCTCCACGGCAACGGAGAGGAGCACGGCATCTTTGGCGCGCAGATAGACGCCCTCGTCGATAAAGGGCGCTGCGCCATTGGCGTGGACTCGCGCGCACAGAGTGCGTCCACGCGCGGAAGCTCCCCCCTCACCTATGAGCTCATGGCAGACGATGCGCTTCTCGTGCTCGGTGCATTGGGGGTGCAGCGTGCGCACGTAGTGGGCTTCTCGGACGGTGCCATAGAAGCCCTACTCATGGCCCGTGACCATCCAGAGCGCGTGGCCTCGGTGCTCTCGATGGGCGCAAACCTCACGCCCGAGGGCGTGCTTGTGGAAGATGACTGGGACATAGAAGGCACCGCCGAGCAGAGCGAGGCATGGGCGGCATGGCTGGAAGACGGACCTGAGGGCATTGACCCCTCTATCATGACCCCCAGTATCGAGGAGGCGAGAATGACCGCCCAGCTTATGCGCCTCATGTTGGACGAACCCCACATTCCGGCGGAGTCGCTTGGCTCGATTGGCTGCCCCGTTACCGTGATGGTAGGTGAGTTCGACTGCATCAATCCCGCCGAGACGCAGCGGATTGTCGACGCAATTCCCTACGCGCGCAAGGTCGTGGTGCCCGGGGCCGACCACGTGCTGCCCAAGTGCGCCCCCGATGACGTGAGCCGCGAGCTCCTCTCCCTTCTCGTTCCGTAGTATTTCGCCGTTTAAGACCGGCTAACCAGCGAATTTGTACGAGACAGTCACCAAGTCGTGATATTTCGAAGGTTAGGCGTGTTTGACTGTCGAGAATTCACGACTTAGTGACTGTTTCCCAGCAATGTCGGGGCCGTTGCCGGGACGGTGTCATCCCGGCAACGCAACGCATTGTCCCAAGAAGCTACGGGAACCATTTCACAATTCGTTCCCGGCCGTTTCCCACAGGAAGCTCGCTACTTCTTTGGAAGCACCGCCTTCATGCACAGCGCCATCGAGATGGCACCCGCATCGGGTGTCCCAAGGCTGCGCTCTGCCGCCGGACGGGCGCGCCCGACCTTTGGGACGAGGCCCTTGGTCTCCTCGGCAGCCTTCTTGGCGACCGCCGCGGCCGCGGCCCAGGCGTTCCCGAGGGAGGCCCCTGCCTCCGCCTGGCGCCCAAGCTCGTCAGCGAACGGGCCGAGGGCGTCGAGCATGGTCTTGTCGCCGGGGCGTGCACCGCCGAGCTCCTCCATCTTGGCAAGCGCAGCCCTCGCCGCCCTTGCCGCGTCAGCCGTGCCATAAGCATCCGCGTCATCGCCCAGCGCACCACCCGCGACCTCGAGCGCCGAGCCCCAGAGCACCCCGGAGGTACCGCCGGCCTTGGCCGCCCAGGCTCGGCCCGCCTCGCGGAGGGTGGAGCCGAGCGCAGCGCCACGTGCGTGCGCGTCCGCGGCAGCCTCGGCAGCGAAGGTGGCCCCCTTCACCATCCCGCGTCCGTGGTCGCCGTCGCCGGCCACCCCGTCGATCCTGGCGAGGTCCTGCTCGGCGGCGGCTACCGCGTCGCGCATGCGGGCAAGCGCGTCCACCACATATCCTGCGGCAGCCTCGGACGCGTCGGAGCCGCGCCCGAAGGACTCCTCCACCCCTGGCCCCGTCTCGTAGGTCGCACGCGATCGCGAGGCCATCGTCCCTCCACCGAGGCGGTACGACGCCGTGTCGCACGGGGCGAGCCAGTACCCCTCCAGCTCGTCGTCCAGGAACTCCACGGCGAGCGCTATCCCCTCCATGTCGAGCGACGTCACGTACTCCCCGACCAGCGGGTGGACGAGGGTGTAGCCCCTGTCCTCGAGGAGCCTCCTCACCGTGCCCCAGACCACGAAGAGTTCCTCGTACTTGGTGGAGCCGAGCCCGTCCAGGATAGCTGCGACCCTCTTGCTGCCGCCCTTAGGCGCCTCCGCGAGGACGCGGTCGACGAGCAGGCCGGCTATCCCGTCGGCGCTCTCGAGGTCGGCCTCCCCGACGCCGGGTTCCCCGTGGATGCCCTGCCCGACCTCCATGCGCCCGTGCGGGACGTGGAAGAGCGGAGCGTCCTCGCCCGGGAGCGTGCACCCGCGGAACCCCACGGACATGGTCCTGGTGGAGTCGTTCGCCTCCCTCGCCACCCTCTCCACCTCGTCGAGGGGCAGCCCCGCTGCGGCCGCGGCGCCCGCGGCCTTGAAGACCATGAACGTCCCCACGTTCCCTCGGCGCTTGCACGCCTCCTCCGGTGCGGCGGAGCTCACGTCGTCGGTGATGTAGGTGGTGCGGCAGTCGACGCCGCCTTCGCGCAGGCGATCGCGGGCGATGTCGAAGTTCATCTTGTCACCGGCGTAGTTGCCACCGACGATGAGGAGCCCCGTCCCCTGCTCGACCGCATGGGCGACCCCGAGGACGTCTTCGGCCGAGGGTGACGTGAACACGTTGCCGACCACGGTCCCGTCCATGAATCCGTCGCCCACGATTCCGCAGAAGGCCGGGTAGTGACCGGAGCCGCCTCCGTTGATGACTGCGACCTTGCCGGCGGGCATCCTCGTCGCGCGGGCGACTCCCCCGGGCACCTGGGCGACATACTCCGGGTATGCGGCCACGTAGCCCCTCAGCATGTCCTCGCGAAAGCTCTTTGGGTCGTTGTAGAGCATGGGTCTCACGCATCCCTTCAAAAGGCGGGCGGGAAGATGGATTCCCTCCCCGCCCGCTCCCCCTATTGGGCGGAGTGTCCCGTCCTCATGTCGCTGTTATTGGTTATCTGCAAAGTAATTGCGGAGCCCTTGAAGCATATACTGTCCGGCAAGCGCGCCTTGGTCAATCACGCCCTTCGCCTTTGCAGCATGAACGGCAGCCTTCCCAAACCTGGGCAGCATGTCCTTCGTCGCCTCGCAGCCTGCCTTTGCTCCCTCGACAGCCGCATCCATGACTTGGCGGAAGCTTGCCTCAGGATTCTGGTCGACGAGGGCGCGTGCACTCTTTGCTGCGGCATCGACGGAATCGAGAATCGTCCTGTCCCCAAGCTCGCACTTGCCGCGCTTCTTGATTCCCTCGGCAAACGATTCTATGTAGGTAGCCATGTCAGGGGGAACCAGCTCGGTCTTTCCCTTGAAGGACTTCCCGGCTTGCATGACACCTGACGACATGAGGGTTCCCATCGTCGACGGGACGGTGTTCTGCATCTTCATTGCGCCTTTGAAAAGCATCTTGCCGATGTCTCCCTCGCCGGTGAAGTCGCGAAGGAACCCAGGGAGTGCGCCATAGCCCTTGCTCATGGTGAGGCCTAGGTCACCGTCTCCCATTACCGCGTCCATCTGGCAGAGCTCGTCCTTCTTCTCGGCAAATAGTTTGCTGACACAATCGAACATTGCCGGAACATCGTTTGCTGTGATCTTTTCCATCCCTAGATGCCTCCAAGCATCGAATGGGCCAAGGTGCCTACCTCTGGCAGATGAAGGGGGTGTTTACAGGGTGTTCGAAGTATCCCCTGAGCTCCTCGTCGACCTTGCAGACGGAGATGGAGGCACCTGCCATCTCCATAGAGGTCGCGTACTCCCCCGTCCAAGAGCGCCACACCTTGATTCCCTTGGCCTTGAGCTGCTTCCTCACGGAGTTACTAAGGATGTAGAGCTCCTCGACGGAAGTGGCGCCAAGCCCGTTAACGAGAAGGGCAACCTCTTCTCCCGAGGCAACGGGCATGTCCTTCAAAATCTCCCCCACCGATTCCTCTGCAAGCTCGTCTGCGGTCTTGATAGGACCATTCCAAACGCCGGGCTCGCCGTGAATGCCCATGCCGAAGGCCATCTCATCGTCCTTGAGCTCGAAGTTGGAATGGCCAACCTCGGGAACGATGCAAGGCGTGAGAGCAAAACCCACCGTCCTCACATTGTCCCCGGCCTTCTTTGCAGCTGCATACACCTCATCGAGCGCACCGCCCTGGTCGGCCTTAGCACCAGCAGCCTTGTACATGAAGAATATGCCCGCAACTCCACGACGAGCCTCGGGATTCTCGTTCGAGAGAACGTCATCAGCTCCTACGAGCGACTTGCACTCAATGTCATCCATCTCGAGCATCTCGGACGCCATGTCAAAGTTCATGATGTCGCCGGTGTAGTTGCCGTAGAGGCAGAGAACCCCCGCTCCAGCCTCGACTTCCTTGGCGATGTTGTAGATCTGCTCGGCAGAGGGAGACTGGAACACTCCGCCAACGCCGCAACCGTCAATCAGACCATCGCCCACATAGCCCAAGAACAGGGGCAGGTGACCGGTGCCGCCACCTGTGATGATCGCAACCTTGCCCGGCTTCTTGCGAGCGGTGCAATAGCAGCGCAGGTCATCTGCGACACACTTCACTTGGTCTGGGTGGGAGGCGTAGATGCCCTGGAGCATCTCGTCGACGTAATCCTCGGGAGCGTTGATGATCTTCTTCATTGCTTATCCTCTCATCCAAAGAAGTAGACGATGTAATTCGTGAACATGGTGAGCAGGAGGAAGATGGTTTCCATGTACGCGAAGGGAAGCGCTTCCTCCCCTTTGTACTTTGCCGTCCAGATATATCCCAGGTAGAAGGACGTGGCGATGTCGATACCCACCATGTCGAAGTTGGGAGACGGAGCCAGCCAACGAAGCACCATCGAAACGGCAAAGAAGGAAAGCCCGATGTAGAGGGACCACTTCTGGTCTCCCTTCACCATCTGGCTATAGTAGAAGAGCCTCTTGCCGTCAGCCTTCCCGTAGCGACGCTTGGCCTCCAGGGCAGCCCTTACCAGGTACATGGAGAAGGCGCCGAGAAAATAGGTGAGGCCTATCACGAACGTCCCAAAAATATCCTTGCTGGCAAAGAACCTAAAGGCGACGAAGAGCCAGACTGCGCAGATGGCGAGCAGCTCTACGAAGGTCGCCATACGCGCCCCGACAGTGATGGGGGCAGGATGCCTCGTCTCGCTGACTTTGGGGAGCTCGAACGAGCGCCTATCTTGAGCCTTTTTGGAACCCATGACACCGGAGGGCGCAACGTTCCGTTTCTTTGTCCTCTTCTTACTCACGCTCTGCCTCCATGACATGCCAACGTAGGCCCTGCCGAGAGAGCCGCCCGCCCCGCACAAGAGGCGTGGACGGGCAGCTGGGAAAGGAAGAGCCCCAGGCGCAAGGCGTTACTTCGCGTTGGGGAACTTGATCTCCTTGGGATACTCCCAGCTCTGGAGCTCCTCGGGCGGGAAGGACTTAGGCTCCCTGCCGCCATTGACGGTCAGCGCATGGTAGTACAGCTCGGCGAGCTCCTCGATGTAGCAGACCTTGAGGTATGCCTCATCGATGTTGTCCTCGTCAACGGCAACTGAGCCATGGCCTTGAAGCAGGAATACGTCAGCTTCCTTGACGGGCTCGACGACGGAGTCTGCCAGCGCCGGGGTACCGGGACGACCGTAAGGCGCAACCGGGATGCGGGCTTTGGAGCAGTTGAGGGTGGCGAGCTCGTACACTACGGCAGGGATGGGCTTCTCCAGGATGGCGAAGGTAGTCGCATACTGCGAGTGGGTGTGTGCGATTGCCTTAACGTCCGGACGCGTCTGGTAGATCTTGAGGTGCATAAGGGATTCCGATGTGGGACGTAGGCCCGTCTGGTTCTCGACCACATTTGCGTCGAAGTCCATCACAATCATGTCTGGGACCACCAGGGCCTCACGGTCAACGCTCGTGGGGGTGATGACCACAAGGCCGGTCTCTTCGTCACGAGCGGAGAAGTTACCAGACTTGTGCTTGCACATTCCCTCGCGCTGAGCCTGCTTTGCAACGTTCATGACCTTGAGCTTAAGATCTTCGAGCATGTTGCTTTCCTTTCTCTAGTGAATGGCCGACGGACCAACTGGCGCCCGTCGGCCATTTGAAAACTGCCTAGGACATCGCCGGCATGATTCGCGTTGAAGCCGTTACTCGGCAGCAACCTCGGCAGAAGCCTCGCCAGGCTCGGCGGCAGCCTTCTCCTTGGCGGCCTTCTTCGTGTCGTGGTACATGAAGAAGTAACCAGCCAGCCAGACGATCAGCATTCCAAGCGGGATGTAGTTGCCGTTCATGCAGTCGAGGAACTGAGAGAACGCATAGGTGAACCAGGGACCATCGATCGCAGAGTTGGAGATGAGGCCGGAGGCACCAAGTGCATCCTTCACGACAGCACCCGTGGAGAGGGCAAGCTGGGAGACAAACGGGGCAAATGCGGTGCCAACGAGCAAGAAGATGGGGATACCAATGATGCTCAGGATGATCATGCGAGGCAGGTTGCCCTTCGTGACCAGGTACGCGGGAACGGCAAGAGCGGTGTTCACGATACCGGCGAACGGAAGGAGCCTGTTGTCAGGCAGGATAAAGGCGAAGAGCACCGTGATGGGGATGCTGATGATGACCGAGATCCAAATCTCGTTGGAGCCGCCGAGGAACGGCCAGTCCAAGCCGACGACCAGAGTGCGGCCCTCGAACTTGCCGTGCATGTAGTCGGACACGGCCTCGGAAATAGGCGACAGGGCCTCCATGAAGTACTTGGAGATGACGGGGAAGAGGGTCAGGCACATTGCGCACTCGACACCGAGCGTAAGGAGGGCGCCAAGGTCATAGCCGCCCAGCAGGCCAAAGAGGCATCCGAGTATGAAGCCGAGCACATGGTTCTCGGCGAAGATGCCGATCTTCTCGTGCAGGGCCTCCGCGTCAGCCTTGTGGTTGAGGATGGGAATCTTACGAAGAACCTTGTCGATGGGATAGAAGATGGCAGCCAGGAAGACCATCTTGTGGGTGCAGGTGACGCCAGGAATGCCCGTGAGCTCGAAAATCTCGTCCTTGAAGAGGTCGGCGGTCTTGAGCTCGAACACGATCTGGATAGCAGCAATCACGAAAGCGAGCAACACGTTTCCGGTAAGGCCAACCACGCCCACGGCTGTGAAGATCTTGCCCCACACGTTCCAAAGGTCGGCGTTGAAGGTGTCAGTCTTGTTGGCAACGAGCATGATGATGTTGATGACGATCATCAACGGGAACATGAGGATGGCATAAGGCCACGACCAGGCGATTGCCGCCATGGTGGTCCAGCCGCCGTCGAGGATCGGGAGGTCAATTCCCAAGTTATTGAGCATTGCCTCGCCGACGGGCTGGATGATGTTGCCCATATAGCTGATGAGCATCGACATGCCCGTGAAGGCCACGCCCAGAAGGATGCCGGCGGAGACTGCCTCCTTGGGCTTCATCCTCACGATGAGGCCCATGACAATCATAATGATTGGCACGAAGACGGCTGCACCTACCGAGCTAAGGAAGCCGTTAATCCACGAGCTTGCGGCAGCAAGATCCATATGCTCTCACCTCTCAGTATGGGTTATGTTTCTTCGGAGCCCCCGCCCTCAAGCGGGGGTCATACGCGGGCCTCTCAGCCCTTGTGGTCCCTAATCGCCTTGAGCAGCTTTTCGTACTGCTGCTTCTGGCCAACCCCCGTGAGGAACGCAATTCCATCGATGACGGGAAGGTCGTAGGTCTTCTTGTCGCGCACGATGGTGATGTAGGCAGCAGCGTCCTTGAGATAGCGGTCGACACTCTTGAGATCGACGGCTTCGACGTGCGCGTCAATCCTGTCTTTGTCGAGCATGCGGTTGACTTTGGATGCCACGGTCTGAGACGTGGCAACACCACTCCCGCAGGCGACGATTATCTTTGCTGTCATGGTTTCCTCCTGCTCTCTACGGCCAAGAAACGACTGTTTTCCCGCACTGCGCAAAGCTCTCAGTCGTGCGTCCACTCCATCTTTACGAAGTCGTCGTAGAACTCGTCCACGGTCTCCGCCTCGAACAGAGGGTTGACCCACTCGGGCTTCCGGAAGTTATGCATCAGAATCTGGAGGAGCTCGATGTGCTCGCCAGGGTCCTTGAAACCCAGCATGCAGACGAGCTTTACGTCGAACTTGTTCTCGGGGTCAGACATATCGCCCCATGGAACGGTATGCAGAAGACGTACCGGCGCGATGAAGGGCTTGATGATCGCCTGCGCCATCGTGTGCGGGATGGCAATGGGATACGGTTCGACCGGCAATGCAGTGGGATACTGTGCCTCACGCTCTTTGATTGTGGGAAGGTACCGGTCGTTGACATAGCCCTTCTCGAGAAAGCGTGCGCCCATAATGTCGAAGACCTGTTCGTAGCCGTCTACGTCCAGGCCGATCTCGGCAAGCTCGCGCATGATAATCTCTTTTCCTAGCATCTATCCTCCCCTCGAATGCCCTAAGGCACCAAATGCCTTGCTTCCCCCTGTCGACGTAGATTCTATGGGGCACAAGCCTTGCACACTAGTGAAAGGTTCTTCACGATTCCCTGCAGCCTTGTAGTCTGTTTAGCCTCTTTCACGATGTTTGCAGGATGTTCTTCTAACTTGTTTGCGCAGGTTGTAGGTCCTTCTATTGCAAAGGGGACCCCGGACGTTTTCTCGGACCTGGCGCTACGCGGCGTAGCCCATGTCCCTCCTGTACTGCTCGATGGTCCTCCAGCCGAGCGACCTCTTGAGCTTGCCCCCACGATACCACTCGATGTAGGCGCCCAGCCTCCGGCGGAACTCCGCGAAGGTGACGCCCGTCCAGTCCACGTCCTCGAAGAAGTCGCTCTTGAGCGTGCCGAAGAACGACTCCGCGCGGGCGTTGTCGGGGCTCCTCGACTTGCGCGACATCGAGCGGGTGACGTGGGCCGCCTCGCAGGCGCCCCGCCACTCGTCGGTCATGCAGACCGAGCCGCCGTCGGTGTGGACGACCAGCGGCCTCGCCCCCGTGGGGCGCACGGCCGCGACCAGGTCGGAGAGCATGCCCAGCGAGAGCGCCTTGTCGGGGTGCAGCGACGCGCGCCAGCACACGGGCATCCCGTCGAAGCAGTCGATCGCCGGGGAGAGGTAGGCCTTGTAGCCGTCGAGGGCGAACTCGGTGACGTCGGTGACGACGAG